>NZ_JAAGPC010000151.1:0-270 GCF_017104595.1 Burkholderia sp. Tr-20390
ATGGCATGGGGTAGATATCGGTGGTCGCGGTATCATTAAAAAAAAAAAAAAAAAAAAAAAACAATAATGCTCTATGTGCGTAGTAATATATGCATCGCAAAAAGCTGAGTTGATAATTATGTGCAGATGTTGATCATCGAGGTTTCGACATGAACGTCATTGTGTCTCCGCGCCTGTCTACGATCTTCTCCACTCCTAGAGTGCACACGAAGCTATATTAGAGATGTAGTGACGTGTCTGTTCAGCTATTCATGCTACAGATCTTACTAA
>NZ_JAAGPC010000152.1:0-21148 GCF_017104595.1 Burkholderia sp. Tr-20390
GCGAACGCGGCCGGCGGCACGGCGGGCGCAGTCGGCTCGCTGCTGACGACGGGCGCCAACGCGACGGCGACGGTCGTCAACGCGGTCGGCACGACGGTGGGCACGGCGCTCGGCTCCGCGCCGGGCCTGTCGGTCACGCCGCATTCGGGCAACAGCGCGCCGGGCAACCCGCTCGCGCCGGTGTCATCGCTGCTCCAGTCGCTGACGGGCGCACTGCCGAAGTAACGGGCCGCGCACGCACGGCGGAGCCGGATCGGCCGCCGTGCGCAACGGGCCGCACAACGCGGCATGACAGCGATGTCATGCCGCGTTGTCTTTTGGCGTCCCTTTTTTCTTTCGTCGCACGAATGGCTTCCGCTGCCGAAGACGACGCTCGCCGGCCGGCGTGGAATAACCGGTCGCCTCCATCCGTTTACATACCGAATCCCGGCAGCGCCGGCCGGCGGGATAATGGTCGTGACGAAGCCGATCATCCCGGCCGGTGCCGCCGTGTCGCGATGCCGTGTCAAGGAGAAAGGGCATGAAACGGATACTCGTCGCCGCCGCGCTGACGGCGTCAATCGTGCGTCCGGCCGCCGCGGAACCTCCGCGCGCCGGCGACGGAAAGCTGGTCGACGAAGATCACATGACGCTGTACGTGTTCGATCGCGATGCGCCCGGCAAGAGCGCGTGCGACAGCGGGTGCGCGGCGAACTGGCCGCCTGCGCGCGCCGACGCGTACGACAAGCCAGTGGGTGCGCTGAGCCTCGTCGCGCGCGACGACGGCAGCAAGCAATGGGCATACCGCGGGCGCCCGCTGTATCGCTGGAAGCTGGATCACAAGCCCGGCGACGCGGGCGGCGACGGGATCGGCGGCATGTGGCACGTCGCACGTCCGTGACGACGGGCGGTGGGGTGGTGCGCGAGGCATCCTGATGAGCTACGAATCGGATCTGCTGGTGTGGTTGCCGCATCTCACGCGTTATGCGCGTGCGCTGACGGGTGACCGGGCCTGGGCAGACGATCTCGTGCAAGACACACTCGAGCGTGCGCTGAACCGCCCGCCGCGCGACGGCGGCAACCTGCGCGCATGGCTGCTGACGCTGCTGCGGCACCGCTTCATCGACCAGTTGCGCGCACGGCACGAGATCGCGGTCGACGATGCGACGGCGCCGTGGCAGACGATGGCCGCACCGGCCGGCGAAATCGGCGGGCTGGTGCTGCGCGACGTGCAGCGCGCGCTGTACCGGCTGCCGGTCGAACAGCGCGAGGTGCTGCTGCTGGTCGCGCTCGAGGAATTGAGCTATCGCGATGCCGCGGAAGTGCTCGGCGTCCCGGTGGGGACGGTGATGTCGCGGCTTGCACGGGCGCGCGGGCAGATGCGCGCGCTGTTGTCCGACGAGCCGCCGGCGCACGGCACGGCTGCATTACGGGTGATCGGGAAGACATGATGGACGAACCGCACAAGCCTTCGAACGAGCGGGACGACGATGCGTCGGCGCAACTGCTGTCCGCGTTGCTGGACGGCGAGCTGTCCGGGCACGAGCGTCGCGAGGTGCTCGAGCGCGTGCTGGCCGATCCGGAGGAGGCCGAACGATTCGCGCACTATCGGGCGCAGCGCGACGCGCTGCAGGCGCTGTTCCCGCTGCCGGCCGCCGCGCCCGCGCTGTTCGTGCAACGCCGTGCGCCGCGCCGGCGCGGGATCGCCTATGCATTCGCGGGGCTCGCGGCCGGGCTGCTGATCGGTGTCGCGCTGCATGCGGGCTGGGTGGCGTTCGGCGGTGAACCGGCGTTCGCCGCGCGCGCGGATGTCGCCTATGCGACGTACGTGGCCGACCGCGACCATCCGGTCGAGGTCGGTGCGGGCGATCCTGACCATCTCGTCGCGTGGCTGTCCGCGCGTCTCGGGCGGCCCGTGCGTGCACCGTCGCTCGACGAATACGGTTACCAGTTGCTCGGCGGCCGGCTGCTTCCCGGCGAAGCGGGGCCGGCCGCGCAACTCATGTACCAGCGCGCGGACGGCGCGCGCGTGACGCTGTACATGACGGCCTACGACACACGACGTCTCGCGCCGCAGGCGATGTCGGCCGGCGACCGCTACACGTATTTCTGGTCGGATCGCGGGATGGGCTACGCATTGTCCGGCCAGGGCGACGAACGGCGCCTGCGCGAACTCGCGATCGACGCATGCGGCGAACTCGGCGGCCCGACCGACGCGTGGAAGGGGTGACGCGCGCGCCGCCGCCGGCAGGGAGCAGGTGATGAAGATGACGATGACGAAGCGGCTCGTGCCGATGCTGGTGCTGGCGGCGCTCGCCGCGGGCACCGCGCTTGCTCGGGCGGACGGCGATGCGCCGCTGCGCGTGCCCGTCGACGCCGACGGCGTGCAACGGGTGGCGATCGTCGGCGGCAGTTATTTCTTCCGGCCGAACCACGTGATCGTGCGGGCACACGTGCCGGTCGAGCTGACCGTGTCGGCCGAGCCCGGCCTGGTGCCGCACAGTTTCGAAATCGATGCGCCGCAGGCCGGCATCGCGGTGCGCACCGAGCTCGGCACGACGCCGAAGACGTTTCGGTTCACGCCGGCGCAGCCGGGCCGGTTCGCCTACTATTGCACGCATCGGCTGCTGTTTTTCAGGAGCCATCGCGAGCGCGGGATGGAAGGCGTGCTCGATGTCGAGGCGGCGCCGTGATCGCCGCGTTGCTGGCCGCGAGCCTGATAGGAGCGAGCATGACCGCCGATCCCGTGACCGTTGCGCAGGCGCATTTCGACCACGTCCGCTCGTACCGCGCGACGATCCGCTCGTCCGCACGCAGCGGCGAGCGCACCGAAATCCATTACGCGTACCTGAAACCGGGCTTCGTCCGGATGGATTTCGTGTCGCCGCATCACGGCGCAGTGCTCGCGTACGATCCCGGCGACGGCAAGGTGCGGTTGCGTCCGTTCGGCGTGCATGCGCCGCCCGCGCTGACGCTGTCGCCGTCCAATCCGCTCGTGCGCGACCGCAGCGGCCACCGGGTCGACCGGTCGGACGTCGGCGAGCTGCTGCGCAACGTTCATGCGCTGCAGGAAGGCGGCGCGACGGTGACCGAAGGCGAGGAGGCCGTCGGCGGCCGGACCGCGCTGCGCGTGTCGGTCACGGGCGCGCCCGCGCACGCGGTCGACGGCGTGCATCGCTACCGGCTGTGGCTCGATACCGAGGACGGCTTTCCGCTGAAGGTCGTCAGCTTCGCGGACGATGACGACGTGCCGCTCGAAACCGTGACGCTCGACGATATCGAAATCGATGTCGCGTTTCCCGAACGCTTCTTCGCGCCCTGAGCGGTGCGCTGACTCATGCCCGTGACGGGCATGCCGGAGGCTGCATGGCGGAATACCGGTTCTCGACGACCTGGCGCGTGGACGCGCCGCTCGCGGCGGTGTGGGACGCGATCTACCAGGTCGACCGCTGGCCCGCCTGGTGGAAGGGTGCCGTGAGCACCGTCGAGATCGAACCGGGCGACGCGCGCGGCGTCGGCGCGCTGCACCGTTACACATGGAAGGGGGCGCTGCCGTACCGGTTGACCTTCGACATGCGCGTGCGACGCGTCGAGCCGCCGCATGTGCTCGAAGGCCGCGCGAGCGGCGCGATCGAAGGCGACGGATGCTGGTCGTTCGTCGCCGACGGCGCACGGACGATTGTGCGCTACGACTGGCACATCCGCACGCACGTGCGCTGGATGAACCGGCTGGAGCCGCTCGGTCGCCCGCTGTTCCGCTGGAACCACGACGTCGTGATGCGCGAAGGCGCGAAGGGGCTCGCGCGGCTGCTGGGCGCGACGGTCGAGACGGAGGGCCGGATCTTCCGGCCGTTGTCGGAGGCGGGCTGCGCCGATGCCTGAACGCGGGCGAACGCGACTGAACACGAGTAAGCGCGAGTAAGCGCGCGTCGCGACGGCCCGCGCCGCTCAGCGCGCGTACGCCATCACCGCGCCATCCACCACCAGCGCGACACGTTCGCCGACGGCCGGACACCGGTGTCCCGGCACGCGTGCGCGCACGCGTACGTCGCCATCGGCATCGAGGCGCACGAGCACGTCGGCGTCCTGGCCCGCGAACTGCGCGGCTTCGACACGCGCCGTATGGCCGCGCGCCGCGTCGCCGTGCGTGACCGGCACGATGCCGATCTGCTCGGGACGCAGCATTGCATCGGCCGGCCCGTCGGGCAGCGGCGCGACGAGCGGCAGGTCGCCGAGCGCGCAGGCGATGCGCAGGTTGCGCACGCGGCCGGCGAGCAGCACCGCCTGCCCGACGAACGACGCGACGTCGCGCGTGACCGGCTGCCGGTACAGCGTCTGCGGCGCGGCCGTCTGCACGAGCCGGCCGTGCCACATCACCGCCACTTCGTCGCCGAGTGTCATCGCCTCGGGCTGGTCGTGCGTGACGAGCACCGAGGTCGCGCCAGCCGCGGCGAGCGCATCGGCGACCGCGCTACGCGTTTCGTGGCGCAGCGACGTGTCGAGCGCGGAGAACGGTTCGTCGAGGATCACGAGCGACGGCTCGGGCGCAAGCGCACGAGCGAGCGCGACGCGCTGCTGTTGTCCGCCGGACAGTTGCTGCGGCGCACGGCTCGCATACGACGCGGGTAGCCCGACCATCTCGAGCAGTTCGTCGACGCGATGATGGCGCCGCCGCGCCGCGCGCGGCAGCCCGAAGGCGATGTTGTCGGCCACCGACAGATGCGGGAACAGCGCGCCTTCCTGCGGCACGTAGCCGATCCGGCGCTGCTCGGGCGGCAGGTGCACGTCGGGCGCGGCCACGCGGCGGCCATCGATTTCGACGGTGCCGCGCTCGGCGCGCTCGAAGCCGCACAGCACGCGCAGCAGGGTGGTCTTGCCGCTGCCGGACGGGCCGAGCAGCGCGAGGCGCGAGCCGCGCCGCACCGTGAGGTCGATGTCGTGCAGGACGGTATGCGCTCCGAACGACTTCGACAGGCCGTGGATGCGTAGTTCGCTCATGGGCGGCTCCGGGGAAAAAGGGCGGCGCTCAGTCGCGCACCGACGCGCGGCCGAGCAGCAGGAACAGCAGTCCCGACGCGCCGAGCGACAGCGCGACGAGCAGCGCTGCGTAGGGCGCCGCGGCGGCGAACGCAAGCGTCGCCGTATCGCTCCATACCTGCGTCGCGAGCGTGCGGGTGCCGATCGGCGATAGCAGCAGCGTCGCGTTGAGTTCCGTCACGACCGAGATGAACACCATCGTCGCGGCCGCGCCGAGGCCGGGCGCCGCGAGCGGCAGCACCACGCGCGTGAGCGTCGCGCGCCAGCCGAGGCCGAGCGAGCGGGCGGTTTCCTCGAGCCGGACCTGCACGTGCGACAGCGCGGCGCGCACGCTGACGACCGCCAGCGGCAGGAACAGGATCGCGTACGCGGCGACGAGCGCCGGTGCGCTCTGGTAGAGCGGCTGCAGCAGCCGCACGGTGATCGACACGATCGCCAGCGCGACGACGATGCCCGGCACGCCCTGCACGGTCATCGCGGTGCGCTCGAGGAGCGTCGCGACGCGGCCCGGATAGCGAACCAGCAGGAACGCGAGCGGCAGCGCGAGCAGCGTCGTGACGGCTGCCGCCATCAGGCCGTAGCCGGACGACGCGAGCGTGGCCTGCCACAGCAGTTCGGGCGACACGTCGGCCGGCGTGACGGCGGCCGCGCCCTGTTGCGTGAGCCAGTAGCCGATCATCGCGAGCGGCACGCCGAGCGTCGCCGCCGCGAGCGCGGCGAACGCGACGGTGACGGGGCCGCGCAGACGGCCGAGCGGATAACGCATCGCGACGCGGCGCGCGGCGCGGTGCGTATGACCATAGCGCGCATGGCCGCGAGCGCGTGCCTCGATCGCGAGGCACAGCAGGCACAGCGCGATCAGCACGCAGCCGAGCAGCGAGGCGCCGCCGCCGTCGAACGCGGTGCGGTATTCGGCGTAGATCTCGGTGGTGAACGTGCGAAAGCGCAGCAACTGGAATGCGCCGAACTCGGACAGCACGCCGAGCGCGACGAGCAGCATCCCGCCGCACAGCGCGGGGCGCAGCTGCGGCAGCACGACGCGGAAGAAGGTATGCGACGGCGAGCAGCCGAGCGTGCGTGCGCTTTCCTCCAGTGCGGGGTCGAGCTCGCGCAGCGCGGCGGCCACCGGCAGGTAGACGAGCGGGAAGTACGCGGAGGTCAGCACGATCAGCGCGCCGAGGAAATCCTGCAGGTCGAGGCTCAGCGACACCCACGCGTAACTCGTGATGAACGGCGGCACCGCGAGCGGCGCGGCCGCGAGCGCGGTCCACAGCGGCCGGGCGGGCAGGTCGGTGCGCTCGATGAACCACGCGAGCGCCGTGCCGAGCAGCGTGCACGCGAGGGTCGCGGCGAGCGTGATCGACAACGTGTTGACCAGCAGTTCGCCGACGAGCGGGCGCCACAGCAGCTCGATCGCATCGTCGACGCCGAAGGTGGCCGCGCGGTACAGCGTGAAGCCGAGCGGCAGCAGGATCGCGAGCGGCCCGCACGCGGCCGCGGCGACGAGCGCGCGCGACGGGCGGCGCCGTGTCGCGGTGGGCTCGCCGTCGCGTGCGGTGCTCGCCGTGCGCGACACGGCGTCGCTCATGGTCAGAGCAGGCCTGCCTGGCGCAGCAGCTTGCCGGCCTGGCTGTCGTCGCCGAGCTGTTCGAACGACAGTGCCGGCGGGCTCAGTTCGTTGAACGGCTTCAGGATCGGATCGGGCGCGACGCCCGGATGCAGCGGATACTCGAAGCTGATATGGCCGCCGGCCATCAGTTTCTGCGCGCGCTCGCTGACGAGATACGCGACGAACTTCTGCGCTTCCGGCTGGCGCTTTGAGGCCTTCAGCACCGCGGCGCCGGACACGTTGACGGCCCCGCCGACGTCGCCTTTGCCGAAGTGATAAATCGCGCTGCGGGTCGACTTGTCGCCGAGCTCGGCGTGCAGGCGGTCCCAGTAGTAGTTGTTGACGATGCCGGTCAGCACGCCGCCGCGGTTGACGGCCGCCGTCACGCCTTCGTCGTCGTCGAAGATCTGCGCGTTGGCCTTCAGGCCCTTCAGCCATTGCAGCGTCGCGGCTTCGCCGTGCAGCGCGAGCACCGCGCTCACGAGCGGCAGGAAGTCTGCGTCGCTCGGCGCGACGCCGACCTTGCCCTTCCATTCCGGTTTCGCGAGATCGAGCAGCGAGGCGGGCAGTTGCTGCGGCTGGATTTTCGCGGTGTTGTAGACGAGCACGTTCTCGCGCGCGAGCACGCCGACCCAGTTGCCGTCGGCCGGGTTGAAGCGCGCGGGCACCGACTGCAGCGTGGCAGCGTCGGTCTTCGCGAACAGGCCCTTGCGGTCGAGCAGCACGAGCTCAGGCGAGTTCTCGGTGAAGTACACGTCGGCCGGCGTGCGGTCGCCTTCCGTGGCGAGCTGCGCGGCGAGTGCCGGGCCTTCGCCCGAGCGCACCTTCACGGTGATGCCGCTCTGCGCTTCGAAGTCCTTGACGAGCTGGTTGACGACCTGCTCGTGCTGCGCGTTGTACAGCGTGAGCGTCGCGGCATGCGCGCGCGCGGCGTGCAGCGCGCCGGTCAGCATCAGCGCGGCGGCCGCCGCGGAAATCAGGTGCCGCAGCGGGCGGCTAACGGGTGAAGTGTTCATGTGGTTTTCAGCAGGTTGCACCCGGCCGGGCCGGGAAGGTGTGCGTTGGCTTGCGTGGCGTGTCGTCATGCGTCGAACAGCGCGGCGCCGATGTACGAACCCGGTTGCGCGCCCGGCGGGCACGCGAAAATCGCGCTGCCGACGTGCGTCGTGAACTGGTTCATGATGTCCAGCTTCGCGAGCTTCTCGTTGATCGGAATGAAGCCCTTGCGCGGGTCGCGCTGGTGCGCGACGAACATCAGCCCCGCGTCGTACTCGGTCTGCTGGCGCCACGGCGGCCAGCGCTCGATGTAGAAGTTCGTGCTGTCGTTGTACGAGTACGCGCGGCGCAGGATCTGCGCGCCGTTGTTCAACTGCGGCGATGCGAGACGCGCGTGCGCGTTGTCGGGGATCACCGGGTTGCCGTCCTTGTCGGCCGCGTCGAGATCGAGCGCCTCGAACTCGTGCTTCTGGCCGAGCGGCGCGCCGCTGTACTTGTGACGGCCGACCACCTGCTCCTGGAAGCCGAGCTCCGTGTTGTCCCAGTGCTCGAGCGTGATGCGGATCCGGCGCACGACCGTGTAGGTGCCGCCGTTCATCCATGCCGGGCCTTCGCTGCCGGCCCACACGAATTCGTCCATCGCGGCCGGGTCGGACATCGGCGGATTCATCGTGCCGTCCTTGAAGCCCATCAGGTTGCGCGGCGTCTCGCCGGGCTTGCCCGACGTGAAGCCGGCCTGGCCCCAGCGCATCTGCGTCGCTTTCGCGCCGAGGCGCACGAGCTGGCGCACCGCGTGGAACGCGACCTGCGCGTCGTCCGCGCACGCCTGGATGAACAGGTCGCCGCCGGTCTTTTCCGGCAGCAACTGGTCGCCGTTGAAGCGCGGCAGGTCGACCAGCGCGGCGGGGCGATGCTTCGCGAGGCCGTAGCGGTCCTTGCCGGCGAGCGCGAACATGCCGGGGCCGAAGCCGAACGTGATTGTCAGGCGCGCGGGGCCGAGGCCGAGCGCGTCGCCCCCGTCCGCCGGCGCGACTTCGTCGCTACCCGTCGGGGCGAGCGGCTGTGCGGTATCACCGCGAGCCATCCGCGCGGCGGCATCGGTCCAGGTTTTCAGCAGCGTGATGACATCCGCGCGCTGGGCCGTCGTCAGGTCGAGCGCCGCGAAATACGCGTGGCGCTGCTGCGGCGTCGCGATGCCGCTCTGGTGCTTGCCGTAGAACGGCTCGACGCCGTCATGCGCGGAAGCGGGCGCGGGTGCGGGTGCATCCGCGGCCTGCGCGGCCGGGATCGACGCCGCCGCGAGGCCGGCGGCCACCGCGGCGCCGCCCGCCTTCAGGAAACCACGCCGCGCGGGGCGCGGTGGCTGGTTGGAATCGTCTGCCATGATGGGCTCCCTTACTTCGCGAGCAGCAGCGTGTTGACGTCGTCCGCGACGTAGTAGAAGCCGTCGCCTTCAGGCGTCATTGCGATGCCGAACAGGTTGCCGTTGCCGGGGGGCGATTGCGCCTTGTCGGTATTGATCCAGCGCGCGTAGATCTGCTTGCCGGCGACCGGGTCGATCTCGACGACCTGGCCGTTCTGCGCGTTGGTCGCGAGCAGGTGGCCGTTCGGTGCGGTGGCAAGCGCGAGCGGGCGGCGCAGGAAGCCATCGGCGGTGACCTGGCGGCCGACGCCCGCGCTGGTGTCGCGCGTGAGCGGATCGTCGATCTCGACGATGCGGTTGCCGATCGCGTCCGACACGTACAGCTTCTTCTGGTCGCCCGACAGCGCGAGGCCGGTCGGGCCGACCAGGAACACGCCCTTGTCAGCCTGCGCACCGAGGCCGCTCGCGACGACCGTTTCCTGCTTGATCACGGGCGGCTTGCCGGCCGGCACGTCGAGGTCGAGACGCAGTACCGTCGCCTGCTTGTAGACGGGCGGATTGCCGTCCGCGCCGCCGACGCCGAAGCCGGCCATGCTGACGAACAGCGTCGCGCTGTCCCCGCGGTCGACCACGGCCATGTTGCCCCACGGGTCGTTGATGTTCGGGGTCGACCACGTCGACGCGATCTTGCCTTGCGGATCGAGCACGATCAGGCAGCCGGCGCCCTTGGTGTTGGTCGTGCCGTCGTTGCTCGGCGTGCTGCCGACGATCACCCAGCCGGATTTCAGCATCGTCATCGCCGTCGACAGGCCGACGCCGCCGGGGCACGCCTTCAGGTCGCGCGGAATCGACGCGAACAGGCTCAGCTGCTTGGTCGACGGGCGGTAGTTGACGATCGTGCTGCCGGTGCCTTGCAGGTTCGCCGCGTTGTTGAAGTTGTCGACGAGCACGTCGCCCGCCTGGATCGTGCCGGCCGACACCGGTGCGACCGCGATCGCGTACGGGTTCTGGTCGCCGTTGTCCGGCACCGTGTTGACGAGCGTGGTGTGGCGATGCACGGTCTCGAGGAAGCCTTGCGGCTCGGCGAGCGCGCCGGCGGCGGCCGTCAGCGCGGCGGCGGCCAGTGCGCCCGTCGCGAGGCGGCGAAGCGGGGCGGATCGAATCATGTAAATCTCCTGGGGAGCGCGCCGTCCGGGCGGCGCGCGAAAATGGTCGGCGTGGGCGCGTCCGCTCAGAACGTGATCGTCGTCCGCGCACCGAGCACGAACGTGTTGCGCAGCGGCTGGGTCGCGTCGCTCGGGTTCTGGCCGGCGCCGGCATTGAACGTGTACTGCGCGTCGGCCTGGACGATCCACCACGGGTTGACCTGGTACTGGTAGGTCGCCTCGAGCGTCGTCTCGCGGGTGCGCACGCCGTACGGGCCGGTCGCGAACGCTCGCGCGGTCTGGTCGAGGTCGGTCACGTGGTTGCCGACCTGGATGTACGTGACGCCGAGGCCGACGCTGTCGTTGTCGCGGCCGGCGAACGGCGCCTTCAGCACGATCCCCGCGTTGGCGGAGAAGCTCACCAGGTTGCGGTCGCCCGGCGCGCCCATCACGCGCGCAAACACGCCGAGGCTGCGCGGGCCGGTCGGGTCGGGGCGCCAGATCATCTGGTCGGCCACTGCGTAGAAGCTGTAGTTGCCGTGACGCTGCTGGGCGTCGCCGTTCGACGCGGGGTCCGCGAGCGACAGCCCGTCGGTGCCCACGTTCTGGTCCGCGAAGCGGCCGTTGTGATACCAGACGCCGATCTTGTAGGTACCCGGCAGCCCGTTCGAGCGGCCGGTGTCCATTTCGCCGTCGGACGGCTGGTTCAGCGCGTACTGCAGTTCGCCGATATAGAGCGCGCCGTTGTGCAGGTTGAAGTTGGTGCCGCTCAGGTTGCTCGGGTTGTTGCCGAGCGGATCGCCGTCGAACACGCCCGCGAGCGCGGTGAGCTTCGGCGTGATCTGCGCGCGTACGCGCACGCCGAGGCCCGCGAGCGGATACGCGGGGCCGCCGTTCGGCAGGTCGTAGGAGGGCAGCGCGGGCCAGCCGAACATCGTGTTGACGAACGTGTTCGCATACGTGCTGACCATGAATTCCTGGTCCAGGCTCTGCTGGCCGATCTTCACGTCGACGCGCTTGTCGAGGAACGACTGCTGGTACCACAGCTCCCACAAGCGCGTCGTGCCCTGCGCCTCGATGCCGCTCGCGGTGTTGAGCGTGCCGAGGTTCCGCGCACTCAGGTTGGTGCCGTGGATCTGCAGCGCGCTGACGTTGAACGTGCCGCCGGGCAGGCCGATTGCCTTCTGCGTGTCGACCGTCAGGGTGGCGGTCGTCAGCCCGTCGTAGGCGCCGCCGCGGTTCAGGCCGCCGCGCAGGTTCGCGAGGTACTCGCTGGTTTCGGTGATCTGCAGCGTCGCGCCGTACTTGCCGAGCCACGGGCGGATGCCGCCCATGTCGCCGAGCAGGCTCTGGCGCGTCCAGATGCCGGTCCACATGTTGGTCGGCTTCGCCTGGATCGCCAGGTCGGCCTCGGGGGCTTCCGGCTGGGCGTCGACCGGCACGTCGGCGAACGCCGCGCCGCTCGCGAACGAGGCACACGCGAGGATGGCCGCGCAGGCGGCGGGGCGCATCCGGGCACGGATGTTGTCTCCCTGGAACGATGCAAACTTCATATCAAATCCCTGGTTCTAATTAGTGTGGAATCCTGCTTGTCGGTCGCTGTCCGGACGCTCGGCACCGATCGGCCAGGGCATGAAGATGAACGCAACGCGGCGCATCGTAGGAGTGTCGAATGGGAATGTCAATGTAAACGAGAATGATTCGCATCTAAATTACTGAATGTAATCCGCGTCCTTACGGATGGGCCCCGACACGTGTTTAGTGCCGAGGTAAACCGTAAATATCGCCGTAATGAAAATGAATGCTTCGATGCGGATCGATGGATCCTCGGGGCGGGGCACAGGCGGCAACTGGCGGGCACCGGATGGCGTGTGCGGGCGGACGGAATCGACGCCGCCACGGAATGTATCGAGTGATGCCGCCGATCGCAGGAACTCCGTGCTTTCCCGGTGTCCAAACGGGGCTGGATGGGATTCCGGGGCCGCGCGGCCCCGCCGGCAAGGCTGGGTGGCGCTTGTCGGGGTTTGTTTTCAAAGGGTTTTTTGTCGGATCCACGTGCTTTTTCCGCCCCGTCCCCGCCCCGAAAATTCGTCCGGTTCCCCTTCTTGAATTTGTCAAAACCCGTCCATATAATTAGCACTCGCTGCACGAGAGTGCTAACAATTCTCTGCCGGGCGATAAGCCGGGCAGATTCCCTAAGCGTTCTTCAATCTCAGTCAAGAGAGGAGTGAATATGAACCTTCGTCCTTTGCACGATCGCGTGATCGTCAAGCGCCTGGATCAGGAAACCAAGACCGCCTCGGGCATCGTGATCCCCGACGCCGCTGCTGAAAAGCCGGACCAGGGCGAAGTCCTGGCCGTCGGCCCGGGCAAGCGCGACGACAAGGGCGCCCCGATCGCGCTCGACGTGAAGGTCGGCGATCGCGTCCTGTTCGGCAAGTACGCAGGCCAGACCGTGAAGGTCGACGGCAGCGAACTGCTGGTCATGCGCGAAGAAGACATCATGGCCGTGGTCAACGCGAAGTAAGCGTCCACCGACGGTACATATTCCCAAGAATTCAAGGAGTTAGAAGATGGCAGCTAAAGACGTCGTATTCGGCGATTCCGCCCGTTCGAAGATGGTCGAAGGCGTGAACATTCTCGCCAACGCAGTCAAGGTCACGCTGGGTCCGAAGGGCCGCAACGTGGTGCTCGAGCGCAGCTTCGGCGGCCCGACGGTCACCAAGGACGGTGTGTCGGTCGCGAAGGAAATCGAGCTGAAGGACAAGCTCCAGAACATGGGCGCGCAAATGGTCAAGGAAGTCGCTTCCAAGACCAGCGACAACGCAGGCGACGGCACGACGACGGCAACCGTCCTCGCGCAATCGATCGTTCGCGAAGGCATGAAGTACGTCGCATCGGGCATGAACCCGATGGACCTGAAGCGCGGCATCGACAAGGCAGTCGCAGCGGCTGTCGAAGAGCTGAAGAAGATCAGCAAGCCGTGCACGACCAACAAGGAAATCGCACAGGTCGGCTCGATCTCGGCGAACAGCGACACGTCGATCGGCGATCGCATCGCTGAAGCGATGGACAAGGTCGGCAAGGAAGGCGTCATCACCGTCGAAGACGGCAAGTCGCTGGCTGACGAACTCGACGTCGTCGAAGGCATGCAATTCGACCGCGGCTACCTGTCGCCGTACTTCATCAACAACCCGGAAAAGCAAGTCGCCGTCCTCGACAACCCGTTCGTGCTGCTGCACGACAAGAAGGTGTCGAACATCCGTGATCTGCTGCCGGTACTCGAGCAAGTCGCGAAGGCTGGCCGTCCGCTGCTGATCATCGCTGAAGACATCGAAGGCGAAGCGCTCGCAACGCTGGTCGTCAACAACATCCGCGGCATCCTGAAGACCGTTGCGGTCAAGGCGCCGGGCTTCGGCGACCGTCGCAAGGCGATGCTGGAAGACATCGCGATCCTGACCGGCGGCCAGGTGATCGCGGAAGAAACCGGCCTGACGCTCGAGAAGGCAACGCTGGCAGAACTGGGCCAGGCGAAGCGCATCGAAGTGGGCAAGGAAAACACGACGATCATCGACGGCGCAGGCGAAGCCGTGAACATCGAAGCACGCGTGAAGCAAGTGCGCGCGCAAATCGAAGAAGCGACGTCGGACTACGACCGTGAAAAGCTGCAAGAGCGCGTGGCCAAGCTGGCTGGCGGTGTTGCAGTGATCAAGGTCGGTGCCGCGACCGAAGTCGAAATGAAGGAAAAGAAGGCACGTGTCGAAGACGCACTGCACGCCACGCGCGCAGCTGTGGAAGAAGGCATCGTGGCAGGTGGCGGCGTTGCGCTGATCCGCGCTCGCACCGCGATCGCAGGCCTGACCGGCGCTAACGCCGATCAAAACGCCGGCATCAAGATCGTGCTGCGCGCAATGGAAGAGCCGCTGCGCCAGATCGTCACGAACGGCGGCGAAGAAGCCAGCGTCGTGGTGGCGGCAGTTGCTGCAGGCCAGGGCAACTACGGCTACAACGCAGCGACGGGCGAGTACGTCGACATGGTCGAAGCCGGTGTTGTCGACCCGACCAAGGTCACGCGTACCGCACTGCAGAACGCAGCGTCGGTTGCAGGCCTGCTGCTGACGACGGACGCAGCTGTTGCTGAACTGCCGAAGGAAGATGCACCGATGCCGGGCGGCATGCCGGGCGGCATGGGCGGCATGGGCATGGACATGTAATCGACTTCGGTCGATGGTGTCCGGAGCGCGCAGCGATGCGTGCTCCAGCCAAAGAAAAAGACCCGCAGCGATGCGGGTCTTTTTTTATGGGCGTGTGGATTTGATGCAGGCTGAAAGCGGGCGGCTGATACTCGATGTGAGCCCGTCCCCTGTGCTATTCACGCGCGATGACCAACGCGTAGTAGGGTCGCTCCTTCACGACGAAACGGGGATTGGCGGAGAGCGTATTCACTGCCGGGGCGTAGCGTGCGCGAGCTTGGGCCAGCTCTGCCGATGACGGTGGCCATTGATGTGCATTCCATAGCAGGTCGACGTAGCTGATGACCACGGCGCGGGCGCTGCGATCCGCGAGGGTGCGTTCGATGTTGCCGGCGAGCGTCGTCGTGTCGGACGCGAACAGTGTCGAGATGGATGCGGGCCAGTGCGCCTGTGCCAGCGCAACGTTCTTGTCGCCGCCGATGTTGTAGGTGCGTGTATTGGATGCAGCGGCCAGATAGGCGGCGAGAAAGTCGTTGCCCTGGGGGAAAAACGCGGTGATGCCATCCTTCGGGGCATCCTGCCGGAAGTCGGCGACGATCGACTGGTCGAGCTGCGCGAACTGATCGCGGAAGTGCAGCGGCGCATGCAGCAGCACCTGATGTTCGTAATGGCGGACTTCGGAATACGCGAGCCCTGATTCCGGATTCGGGAGGTTGGACGCCATCACCAGGCCCAACAGCCACCACGCGGCCTTGTTTCTGTCGCGACGCGACAACTCCGCGATCAGCAAGACGAACAATGCCCAGAATGCCAGAACGGTCAGGGCGGACCATCGATACGACGCGCGCATGTTCCTGAAGCCCGGTACGTGCGTGGACAGATAGGCCGTTCCGGTGGGCGCGACTGCATACTCGGGCGGCATCGTGGCCTGGAAGTTGCCTGCAGCCCGGTCGGCATCGGGCCGCACGGAATGGACTTTCAATGACGGCCCGAGCGCGAGGTACGTTGCAAGCATGCCAAGCACCAGCAGCGGAACGCCATGGGTCTTGTTGTTCGACAGCGCGAATCCGGCCAAGCCTGCCATGGCGATGGGGGCGATGAACGTCGTGACCCACACGGAGGCGTCGCCGAAGTAGGCCGAATCGCTTCTCGGGGTGCTGACGCGGAGTACATCCCATATCCCCAGCAGTCCTTGGGTTGGCCGTACGAGCATGGTGATGTCGACGCCGAAGCCGCGGAATACGGACAGCGGATCTGCGGTGAAGCTCTGCGTGCCGACGAATTGACGGTAAAGCACGAACGCGAGTCCGAAGCCCGCAGCATAAATCGGCATGCCGACGCCAAGCAGGCGTACCCTGCGGCCACTCGAGCGCTTGAGGCCGCCCGCATACTGGACGAGTGCGCCGAAGGCGAACATGACGAACGTATAACCGTCGGTAAAGACAGCCAGGCATGCGACTGCCACAAGGGCGAGCGCCGATATCGCGATCGTCCGTGTGCGTTGTGCGTCGATCGCTTCGCAAAGCCGGTGCGTCGTCCACAGATAAAGCGGCAACAGCGCGATCCCGATCGACAGCATCGAATAGCCGGAGTGCGCCCAAATGACCGGCATGGTCGCCCACACCACGGCCAACGCCAGCGCATATCGCGCGGGGGCGCCCAGAGCCGATGCATAGCGTTTCGAGCCCCACATCGCGAGCGCCAAGAACAGCAACGTGGTCGTGCTGTAGGCGTCGGCGGGGTTCAGCGGCGTGGCCGCAAGCACGGCGCTTTCCACCAGCGCGCCTGATAGGCCGAACGCAATCGGCGCGGGGGCGGGGAGGCCGAAATTGTGGGCGAAGATCGATGGCCAGCCGCTGTTCACGAAGGATTGGGCGAACGACGAAATCCACAATGCCTGACCGAGTGTCGGAAGGGCGATGAATGGCACGGCCCCGTAGATGACGGCGACAATCGATAGTGCGACTGCGAACGGCAGCGACTCGCGCACGGTTGATCCAAACGGACGCTGGCTTGTTGGAGTGGTACGCATATCCGGGTCAGTGCGGGGGCCTGGGCGCCAGGGCGGCGCCGACAAAGAACATCAAGTCGCCGGCTACCGTCACCAAGCGGCCGAGGACGATAGCGGTGATGAGGTCCGCTTGTCCGACGACACCATGCATCAGCCAGTACAGGACGGCTTCGCGAACGCCCACGCCCGCGGGTGCGCCGGGCGTGACAAGCCCGGCGAGCCAGGCAATGACGTAGGCACCGCATACGGGCAACCAGAATGCGGCACCGTGCGTGTCGATCTTCGCGTGCTGCATCGTGATCGCCAGCAGGGCGCTGAAGATCAGCCCGGACACGAGCAGAAACACTGCATACAGCGATACCGCCCGGGCAACGCAAAGGGACCAGCGGGCACGGATGCCCGACACGGCAATGGCAAGCACGCCCGCGAACGCAGCGATGGCGGTTGCCGTACCGATCGCCGTCCATTTGAGCGGTGCCGCCATCAGTGCAAACGGAAGGGCGGTCGACGCGATGACCGCGAGTTCCCATCCGATCGATTTGGCAACGGGCCATGCAGGCAGGCCTGCAGCGACGCAGATCGCTTGTCGGCCAGCGAGATGGAAAATGTTGCCCGGCGCATATTTGGCAAGCTGCGAGACGCCGTACGTCCTGATCGCCCAGAGGCGCGACGGCGTGACCCCTTGGTGGGTGAGCAACTGCCGCCAGGCGAGTGCAAGCAGCAGGCCGCAAGCCCCGTAACCGGCACTGAGTGTCGCTACGGCCCCCCAGGTAACGGCCGAGAAAGTGTCGAGCGAAAGCTGGCGGCTGTACTCGACAAGCTTCGTTCCGACGAAGATCGTGCCGAGTGCGCCCAGCGCGCTACCGGCGAGGTGTATCCGGCGCCGTTGCTGCTTACCTAACTTCACTACCGTGCGGCGCTGTGAGGGCGGCAAAGCAACATCGTCCACGGCAACGGGGTGCGCACGCACAAGATGTCGAAGCGCGTGGAAACGAATTCGATGAATGCCCGTTTCGACCAGCGCTGTATGTGGCCGGGCGTGTTCCCGAGTGCGGAGATATATTTGCCTCGCGCGAGATTCATCGCGCTCCAGACCGGTTCGCGCGGAACGCTGAAAATCACGTGGCGAGCGCCGAGCGTCGCGATGTTGCGCAGCGCGACTTCCGGCTGCTCGAGATGTTCCAGGACTTCGCAACAGACGACGAGATCCGCTTGTATGTCCTGAGCACCGACCCGATAGACGTCCTGACGGGAGAAATGCGCCGGGTCGACGCACTGCGTCACGGCGTTCTCCTGTGCCAGCTCGATCACGCGAGCAGAAAAATCGCTTCCCGTGGCCTGAAGGCCCTGTTGTCGCCACCGCAGGACCCAGTAGCCCTCGCCACAGCCGATTTCATGGATCGACGACGGTGCTGCCTGCGTCACGAAATCGGTCAACGCGTCGTCGAATCCTCGCATGAGGCGCCGCACGATCGGATTCGTCGAGCCGTACTTGTCGTAGTTGTTGCCAACGACGATGCCCTGTTCGGCCATGCCGCCCGACATCTTCATCGAACGACCCCGAAGGCGCGCGTGGTTTCCTTCTCGACTGTGGCGACCTGGCTGCGGTCCGCTTGTGTCTGTTTGGCCGGGACAGCAGGATCCCGGTCCGTTTGCATCTGCTTGACCGCGAAACGTATGTCCTCGAGCAGCTTGCGGTTGGTGGACAGGAGGTCTGCAACGATGGCGATCAACAGCGTCTGGAATCCGGCGCCGACGAGGATCGATGCAAGGATGAGGGACTGGACGTGCCCGGTGCCGTTGCCGGTCGCCCAGAAGTAGACGAAGCGCAGTCCGGTCAGTACACCCGTGCCGAACAGGATCGCGCCGAGCGTGCCGAAAAACGCGGCGGGCCGATAGATGACGAAGATCCTGAAGATCGTCTGGGCCGATTGCATCACGTACGAGCGGATGCTTTTGACCAGGCGCGACGGCCGCAGGAACCCGTTGACGCGGATCGGCACCGAGACGATCGACATGTTGCGCTGGCCTGCCTGGATGATCGTCTCCAGGGTGTAGGTGTAATCGCTGAATACTGTCAGGCGTTGGGCGGCATGGCGGCTGTAGGCGCGGAAACCACTCGTCGTATCGGGAATCTCGGTGCGGCTGACTGCACGAACTACCCAGCTACCGATTTTCTGCAGCGATTTCTTGATCGGCGAGAAATGATCGATTTCGTCGATCGGCCGTGACCCGACGACGATATCGGCTTCACCCGCATAAATAGGCCGAATGAGCGCTGGAATATCGGCTGCATTGTATTGGTTGTCGGCGTCGGTATTGACGATGACATCGGCGCCGCGTTTCAGGCAGGCTTCGAGTCCGGTCGTGAACGCGCGCGCCAGGCCCTGGTTGCGTGGATGTCGGACAATGTGGTCGACACCGGCGGCGCGCGCTACATCGACTGTCGAGTCGGTGCTACCGTCGTCGACGATCAACCATTCGACCCTATCAAAACCCGGCACTCGGCGCGGCAGTGCCGCCAGCGCAATCGGCAACGTGGCGGCCTCGTTGAAGCAGGGGATTTGAATAATTAATTTCATCGCCTGTGAGAGATAAATTCGCCCCCACGCCGCCGGATTTCAAATCTTGAAAAAAACGATATCGTGTTTGGCGAACGTCGATGAAATATAAATCAAAATGAAATGGCAAAAAATTACGACAAATTACTTTCCATGATCGATCGTGGGCGGCTAAACGCCGTGCCGACGGGATCGGAAGCACGCTGGTTCTTCGCGGTATTGTCAGTGCCGACGGGCGGATCGACCCGTTGGTCGATGTGGCGGTGCATACGGTATGTCTTTTCTATCGTAATCAAATGTTTCAAAAACTGCGGCCGAGCGGCGGGCGTCGCGTAGTCGGCAGCGCTGGGCAGAGAGGGAAGGAGGCAGGTGACACGTTGGATGCTGCGCTGCACCTGATGACGAAGGGCGTCGCGGATTGGAGGGGCGTTGATGCGAGCGCGCAGGCGCGGCCGGCGGATCTTCCGGTGTCGGAGCAGGGGCGCCGACGCACGAAGATCCGGCCGTTGGCTCAGTGTCGGGCAATTCTTGGCGCGCTTTTGCTGCTTTCCGTCGTCGGACGCAGCCGTTGCTGAACTGCCGAAGGAAGAGGCATCGATGCCGGGCGCATGGACATGGGCGTCGGTCGATGGTGTCTGGAGCGCACAGCGACGCGGGTCTTTTTTATGTGCGCGCGGATTTTGGCGTGTCAGCGGGGTGGCTGGAGAGGTTGCGCCCAAGCCGGCACAGCAGGTGCGACGGCGGGGTGCCCCGCCGGTCCGCCTCAATGCCGGTGCGACGTCCTCGGCACCGGATCGGCCTTCACGGCCGGCGGCGTGTCCGAGTCCTCGTTGCTGCGCGCCCAGAAGAACCGGTCGGGCAGGTACGCGCCCATGCCGGGCCGGAACGCGTCACGCACGGCCTGGTACAGGTATTCCTGCGCTTCGCGAACCGCTTCGGGCGGCTCCTGGCCGTTCGCAAGCAACGCCGCGATGGCCGCGCCCAGCGTGTCGGTGATGCCCATCAGCCGGTGCGGCGAGCGATCCCACATGTCCTCGCGTAGCTGGCCTTCCTCGCCGTACAGCGTGTTGACGAGCCGGTGCGAGCCTGTCTCGGACGACAGGATGTACTCGCAGCCCTGCGACAGCAGGTGCGAGACGGCCGCGTCGAGATTCGGCGCCTCGGCGTCGCCGTCCGGCTGCGCGAGCGCGATCAGCGTCGCGTAGTCGGCGACCAGCAGCGTGGTTTGAGGCGCCAGCAGGTCGGCGATCGATTCGCGCAGGTCGTCGGCTGCGAGCACGTGCTCGTCGTCGAGCGTGAAGTCGGGCGCGAGCACGAGCGGCACGCCGTCGTAGTCGGCGACGACCTCAGCGATCGCGCTCACGACCTCCGCGCGCGTCGCCGCGCCGATCTTGAACGCCGCAACCGGCATGTCTTCGAGCAGCATGCGCGCCTGGGCGGCGACCACATCGGGATCGAGGCCGGTCACTTCGTCGCAGGCGGCCGAGTCGCGCACGGTGTAGCCCGTCAGGACGGACACGCCGTGACAGCCCATGCTCGCCAGGGTCAACAGATCGGCTTGAATGCCAGAGCCGCCGGTGGGGTCGGACAGGCCAAAGGTGAGGACGATCGGAGGGGCGTTGCTGGACATGTAAAAATGGGGCAAGAGAAAAACGGGAAAGCGACGGGCATGCGGACGGCGAGGCGAAATGGGCGTTTTCGGCCCTGTGTTGCCCGGCAGGCCGCACTTTTCAGCCATTATGCGGCGGAATCCGGCCCGCACGACGGATTTTTTAGCGCAGCGCAACGTAGTCGCGTTACTCCAGCGCGATTGCTAGGCAGTCCGGCCCCGACACGGTACCATCATGGCTCCCGAATTTACCGACTTTCCCGACGCGGCTTAAGATGGAATACAAGAGCTGGATGTGCCTGATTTGTGGCTGGATTTACGACGAAGAAGCCGGGCTGCCGGAAGAGGGCATTGCCCCGGGCACGCGCTGGGAAGACGTCCCGATCAACTGGACGTGTCCTGAATGCGGCGCCCGCAAGGAAGACTTCGAGATGGTCCAGATCTGACCGGACCCTTGGCCCACGGACACACCGCTCAGGCCTCGCATCGACCCGGCGCTCATGCGTCGAGGCTCGCGCGAGCGACTTGACGATGACAGGCGCGCGTGTCCATGAGGCCAGAACCGGCGAACGTTCCCCACCCTGACGCACTGCCCAACCCGCGCGGCGGGGCCGTGCGCGCGGCCGACGCATGGCTTGCGGCGGC
>NZ_JAAGPC010000153.1:0-21081 GCF_017104595.1 Burkholderia sp. Tr-20390
CCAGCTGCGCGACGCGGTGCAGCGCAGCTATTCGTACCAGGATTTCCCGATCGCCGCCCTCGCGCACAAGCTGCATGGCGAACGGCGCGCGACCAACGTCGGCGTGCGCTTCGACGGCCTTCACGAAGCCTGGACAGCGGCCGACTACGACCTGTCGATCGAGATCCGCCATCGCGAACGCTACGAGATCGTGCTGACGGGCCGGCCGACGGTGTTCACGCTGCATTATCTGCAGCATCTCGCGCGGCACCTGCGCAACGTCGTGGCCGGCTTCGGCGCACTGGATGCGCCGCTCGACACCGTCTCGCTGCTCGACGACGAAGAGCGCGCGCGCCTGCGTGCGCAGGCGGCACCCGTCGCGGTCGACGGCACCTTCCTGGAACAGTTCGCGCAACGGGTCGCGGCCGCGCCGGACAGCGTTGCCGTGGTGACCGCCGACGCGTCGCTGACCTATGCCGAACTCGACGACCAGGCGTCCCGGCTGGCGAGCTTCCTGCTCGCGGAATACGCGATCGAACGCGGCGACGTGGTGGGCGTGGTGGCCGACCGTTCCGAGCGCTGGATCGTCGGCATGCTCGGCGCGCTCAAGGCGGGCGCGGTGTATCTGCCGCTCGACCCGGAATTTCCGCGGGAGCGGCTGCGCTTCATGATCGAGGATGCGAAGGCCAAGGCGCTGCTGACGCACTCGGAACACCTGCCGTTGCTCGCCGACTTCTGGGCGATCCCGATGTTCGCCCTCGACTTCCAGCTCGACACGCTGGCACCCGCGTCGGCATCGGCGCCGGTCGAGGTCCGTCCGGACGATGCGGCATACATCATCTATACGTCCGGCTCCACGGGCGTGCCCAAGGGCGTCGTGCTCGAACACGCAGGGCTCCTGAACATGGCGCAGTACCATGTGGACGCATTCGGTTTCGACGCCGCCGACCGCTTCGTCCAGTTCTACTCCCCGGGCTTCGACGGCTCGATCATGGAGATCTTCGTCACGCTGCTCGCGGGCGCGCGCCTGGTGCTGGCGAAGCCCGCCGTGATCCGGGACGCGCCGCGTTTCGTCGACTACCTCGCGCAGCAGGGCGTCACCACCGTCAACGCGACGCCGGCCTATCTCGCCGCGCTCGACTGGCACGCGCTCGGCACCGTGAAACGGGTCATCAGCGCGGGCGACAACGCCCGCGTGGCGGATCTGCGCGAGCTGGCCCGGACCCGCACGTGCCACAACTCGTACGGCCCGACCGAGGCAACCGTGTGCATCACGGACTACGTGGTCGACCCGGCCGTCACCTACGGGGCCCGCCTGCCGGTGGGCCGCCCGATCCGCAACACGCACCTGTACCTGCTCGACGAGCACGGCGGGCTGACCCCCGACGGCTGCACGGGCGAGATCTGCGTGTCCGGCATCGCGCTCGCGCGCGGCTATGTCGGCCGGGACGACCTGACGGCCGCCGCGTTCGTCGATCACCCGTTCGAGGCCGGCGCGCGCCTCTATCGCACCGGCGACCTCGGCGTCTGGCTGCCGGACGGCAACCTGGAAGTCACCGGGCGGCGCGACACGCAGGTGAAGATTCGCGGCTACCGGATCGAAATGGGCGAGATCGAGGCGGCGCTCCGGCAGCACGCCGGCGTCGCCGACGCGATCGTGTTCGTGCGCGAGGACGCGCCGCAGCACAGGCAGCTGGTGGCCTGCGTCGCGACGGCGACGGCCAGCGTCGCCAGCCTGCGGGAACACCTGAAGGAGCGTCTGCCCGAGTTCATGGTGCCGGCGTCGATCGTGACGCTCGAACGCCTGCCGCTGACGCCGAACGGCAAGCCCGACCGCAACGCGCTCGCCGCGCTGGAGCTGGCGCCCGTGCCGAGCGAAGCCGCGTACGTCGCCCCGGCCAATGACGTCGAGGCGCGCCTGGGCAGGATCTGGTCCGACGTGCTGGGCCGCGAGCCGATCGGCGTGCACGACAATTTCTTCGAACTGGGCGGCGACTCGATCCTGATCATCCGGGTGATGTCGCTGGCCCAGCAGGTCGGGCTCAAGTTCACCGCCGACCAGTTCTTCGCGCATCCGACCATTGCCGAGCTTGCCCGGGTCGCGACGGACGCGCCGTCGCTGCGGATCGCGCAGGAGCCGGTGGTCGGCCCCGCCCCGCTGACGCCGATCCAGCACTGGTTCTTCGCGCAGGACGTCGCCGATCCGCATCACTACAACCAGTCGACGATGATCGAGGTGCCCGCGTCGCTGCGGCCGGACACGATCGAGCGCGCGCTCGCGGCCGTCACGACGCATCACGACGCGCTGCGGCTGAGTTTCGAGCGCGTCGCCGGCGCGTGGCAGCAAGCGCATGCGGCGCCGCCGCTGGCCATTGCGCTCGGCGTCACGTCGCTGGCGGACGCGGCACCCGCCGCGCGTGAGGCCGCGATGCTCGCGACCGCCACCGGCATGCAGGCGAGCTTCACGCTGTCGGCGCCGCCGCTGCTGCGCGCGCACCTGTTCCAGTTCGGCCCCGATGCGCCGCAGCGCCTGCTCGTGGTCGCGCATCACCTGGTGATCGACGGCGTCTCGTGGCGCATCCTGTTCGAAGACCTGTACACCGCGTGCCGCCAGCTCGAAGCGGGCCACGCGGTGCAGCTCCCGGCCAGGACGACGGCCTGGCGCGACTGGTCGACGCGTCTGTCCGAACTCGGCGCGACCGCGCTCGACGGACTGGGGCTCGACTACTGGCTCCACGGGAACGCCGGCGAGCCGGCGTGCTTCGACGACATGCCGGTCGGCACCCGCGCCCAAGCCGGCTCGACGCTCGTCGAGTTCGACGCCCAGCAGACGCTCGCGCTGTTGCAGGACGTGCCGCGTGCGTTCAACACGCAGATCAACGAAGTCCTGCTGACGGCCCTGCTGCTCGCGTTCGGCGACTGGACCGGCAACGCGTCGCTGGTCGTCGATCTCGAAGGCCACGGCCGCGAGGACCTCTTCGACGGCGTCGATACGTCGCGCACGATCGGCTGGTTCACCACCCACTATCCGGTGTTCCTGAGCGCCGGCGACGCCACCGTGGCGGTCGACGCGCTGCGCCACGTCAAGGAGCAACTGCGCGCGGTGCCGATGCGCGGGCTCGGCTACGGCATCGCACGCTACCTCGGTCGCGACGCCGGCATCACGGCCGCGCTGGAACGGCAGCCGCCGGCGCCGGTGCGCTTCAACTATCTCGGCCAGGTCGATCGCGTGCTGGCCGACGACACGGGCTGGAAGCCGGTGCTCGACTTCCAGAGCCCCGAGCACAGCCCGCGCGCACGTCGCGGCCATCTGTTCGAGATCGACGGGATGGTGTTCGACGGCCGCCTGCGCCTGACCTGGCACTACAACCGCGAGGCCTGCGCACCCGGCGTCATCGAGCAGCTGACGCAGTGTTACCGCAGCCGTCTGCTGTCGATCGTCGCGGCCAGCGGCGACGGCCCGCGCGCGCTGAGCCCGTCGGATTTTCCGGCCGCGCGCATCAGCCAGGCAGCGCTGGACGCCCTCGTCTCAAGGATCAAATCGTGACATCCCCGACCATCGCCGATATCTACGCGCTCTCCCCGATGCAGGAGGGGATGCTCTTTCATGCCGTGCACGAGCCCGGCGCGAGAAGCAGCTTCAACCAGCTCAGTTGCCGGATCACCGGCAGCCTCGACACCGCGCTGTTTCATGCCGCATGGCAGCAGCTCATCGATCGGCATCCGGTGATGCGCACGTCGTTCCATTGGGAGGAATTCGACAAGCCCATGCAGGTCGTGCACGCGCACGCCACGCTGCCGTGGGTGCAGGACGACTGGCGCGACCTGCCGGAACACGAGCAGCGCACGCGGTGGCGCGCGCATCTCGACAACGACCTGGCCGAAGGCTTCGCGCTCGACCGCGCGCCGCTCGTGCGCTGTCGCCTGGCGCGCGTCGCCGCCGACGCGTACCTGTTCAGCTGGAGCCACCATCACATCCTGGCCGATGGCTGGTGCCTGTCGCTCGTCATCGACGAGATCTTCCAGGTGTATGGCGCGCTCGCGCGCGGCGTGCCGCCGGCGCTCCCGCCGGTGCGCCCCTACCGCGACTACATCCAGTGGCTGCAGCAGCACGAGCCGCAAGCCGCGCAGCAATACTGGACGCGCTATCTCGAAGGGTTCCGCTCGCCGACCCCGCTGCCCACGGCCGCGCGCGCGGGCGCTGACGAGCGCTTCGGCCAGGGCCTCGCGCAAGTGCAGGCCGACCTGTCGGCCGACCTGAGCGCGCGCCTGCGGCAATTCGCGGCCCGCCATCACGTCACCCTCAATACCCTCGCGCAAGCGGCCTGGGCGCTCGTGCTGTCGCGTTACAGCGGGGAGACCGACGTGGTGTTCGGCGCCGTCGTGTCCGGACGGGGCGCCCCTCTGCCGGGGATCGAAACCATGCTCGGCCTGTTCATCAATACGGTGCCGGTGCGAGTGCGGGTCGACCCGAGGCAGCCGCTGGTGCCGTGGCTGAAGATGATCCAGGCGCGCGTGGCCGCCCGTGCGCCGTTCGAGCACACCCCGTTGCCCGACATTCAGCGTTGCAGCGAAGTCCCGCCGACGGCGCCGCTGTTCGAGAGCAACATCACGTTCATGAATTACCCGCTCGACGCGTCGCTCACGCATGGCGCGCACGGGCTGGCGGTCGACGAGGTGCAGCTCTACAACCGCGCCGACATTCCGCTCGAATTCGTGGTGACGGCGCGCGACGACTGGAAGATGGAACTGTCGTTCGACCCGCGGCGCTTCGATGAAGACACGATGCAGCGGATGCTGGGCCACGTGGCGGCGACGCTCGACGCGTTCGCGGCCGAGCCGAACCGGCTGCTCGGCCGCGTGCCGATCTTGCCCGAGGCCGAACGCCGGCAGTTGCTGGAGACCTTCAACGACACCGCCGTGCCATTCGACGCCGCGCTCACCGTGGTGCATCGCCTGGAGCAGGCCGCCGCGGAGCACCCCGAGCGGCCGGCGGTCGAGTACCGCGATAGCGTCCTGAGCGCAGGCGAACTGAACGCGCGCGCCAACCGCATCGCGCACCGCCTGCTGGCCGCCGACGAGCTGGGGCCGGACACGCTGGTCGCGATCTGCATGCACCGGTCGGCGCGCCTGATGGAGGCGATCCTCGCCGTCTGGAAATGCGGCGCCGCCTATGTTCCGATCGACCCCGACTATCCGGTGGCGCGCATCCGCACCATCCTCGAGGATTCCGGCGCCGCCCTCGTGATCACCAGCGACGGGCTCCTGCCTGCGGAGCTGGCCGGGATCGCGCCGGTCGTGTCGCTCGACGCCGTCACCGATATCGACAACGACACCAATCCCGGCTGCCCCGTGTCGCCCGACAGCCTCGCGTACGTGATCTACACGTCCGGCTCCACCGGCAAGCCCAAAGGGGCGATGGTCGAGCACGCCGGCATGCTGAATCACATGCTCGCCGAGATCGACGAGTTCTCGATCTCGGCGCATTCGGTGATCGCGCAAACCGCGCCGCATTGCTTCGATATTTCGGTCTGGCAATTTTTCACGGCGCCGCTCGTCGGCGGCAAGACCGTGATCGTCGACGACGAATGCATTCGCGATCCCGCGCGTTTCGTCGCGTACCTGGACGCCACGCGGATCAGCATCCTCGAACTGGTGCCGTCCTATCTGTCCGCCGTGCTCGACCGTGCATCGGAACAGCCGGCGCTGATGCGGCACCTGCGGCACCTGCTCGTCACCGGCGAGATGGTCAGCCCGGCCCTGGTGAAACAGTGGTTCGACGTATTCCCTGGCATCGCGCTGGTGAACGCGTACGGCCCGGCCGAAGCGTCCGACGACGTCGCGCAGCACCGCATGACGTGCGCGCCAACCACGCCTTACGTACCGGTCGGCAAGCCGATCCGCAACGTGCGCCTCTACGTCGTCGACCCGCAGATGAACCTGTGCCCGATCGGGATTCCCGGCGAGCTGTGCGTGTCCGGCGTCGCCGTCGGCCGCGGCTATCTGAACAACGAGGCCGCCACGCGGGAGGCGTTCGTCGAGGATCCGTTCCATCCGGCGCGCGGGGCCCGCCTGTACCGCACCCGCGACATCGGCTGCTACCTGCCCGATGGAACGATCGTGCTCCACGGCCGCCAGGACCACCAGCTGAAGATCCGCGGCTACCGCATCGAGCTCGGGGAGATCGACAACGCGCTGGCCGCCATTCCGGAAATCCGCCAGGCGGCCGCGCTCGACTATCGCGACGAGGCCGGCCGCGCCGCGCTGTGCGCGTATGTCGCGTTCCGCGACGGCGCGTCGCTGAGCGACGCCGCGATCGCCGCCGCGTTGTCCGCGACGCTGCCGGACTACATGGTGCCCGGCATCTACGTGGTGCTCGACGCGCTGCCGCTGAGCGGCAACGGCAAGATCGACCGCAAGGCGCTGCCGCCGCTGGACCGCGCGCGACTCGCCGCCACCGCGCACGCGCCGACGCCGCCGCGCACGCCCACCGAGACGCTGCTGTGCCGCATCTGGGGCGAGGCGCTGGGCATTCCGTCGCCCGGCATCCACGACAACCTCTTCGCGCTGGGCGGCGATTCGATCCTGAGCATGCGCATCGTGTCGCTGGCCGCGAAGGCGGGCCTGAAGCTCACCACCCGACTCATCTTCCAGCATCCGACGGTGGCCGAACTCGCCGCCGTGGCGACGCGCGGCACGGTCGGCGCGGCGCAGTTCGTCGCGTCGTCCGGCCCGCTGCCGCTGACGCCCATCCAGAAGCGTTTCTTCGCGCAGCACCAGGACGACCCGAACCAGTACAACCAGGGGGTCCTGCTCGACGTGCCGGCCGACCTCGATCCGGGCCTGCTGCGCCAGGCGCTGCGGCACGCGGTCAAGTGGCATGACGCGCTGCGGCTGCGCTTTCGCGCAGGCGAGTCCGGCTGGAGCCAGGAAGTCGTCGACGATCCGGAAGTCCCCGTCGTCGTGTCCGACATAGCGCGCGATCAGCTCGCGCAGCACGTCGCGCAAGCGCATGCGAGCCTGAATCTCGCGGACGGCCCCGTCGTGCGCGCCGACCTGTTCCGCCTGGACGCAGGCCGTTCGCTCCGCCTGCTGCTGGTCGCCCATCACCTGGTGGTCGACGGCGTGTCGTGGGGCGCGCTGCTCGAAACCGTGTACGACGCCTATACCCGCCTGCGCCACGGCAAGGCACCCGAGTTCGCGGGCGGCAGCGCCACCTGGACCGCCTGGACCCGGGCGATCTCGACCTGGGCCGATTCCGGCGCCGCCGACGTCGACCTCGCCCATTGGCAGGCCCTCGCGCGTGCCGCGCTGCCCGGCCTGCCCGGCCTGCCGCTCGATCGCGAGGCGGCCGCCGACGCCAATACCGTGGCGTCCGCCGAAACGATCGTGGTCGAGCTCGGCGAAGCCGCGACGACGGCGTTGCTGGGCGTCGCGCCCCGCGCGTACGACGCGCAGATCAACGACGTGCTGCTCGCCGCGCTCGCACGGGCCGTCAGCGACTGGAGCGGATGCGCCGACGTCCTGCTGGATCTCGAGGCGCACGGGCGCGAGGAGCTGATCGACGACCTCGACATCTCGCGCACGGTGGGCTGGTTCACGTCGGTGTTCCCGGTCGTGCTGACGGTCGATGCCGGTTCGCACGATCCGGCCGGCCTGGTCGCATCGGTCAAGGCGCGACTGCGCGCGGTGCCGAACGCGGGCATCACCTGCGGCCTGCTGCAAGACCGGCTCGACGGCCCGCTTCCGCAGCCGCGACTGCAGTTCAACTACCTGGGGCAGACCGACCAGCTGTTCACCGCCGCACGCGACTGGAAACAGGCCGCGGAGCCGAGCGGGGACGGCCGCCACGCGACCCAGCGGCGCGAGCACCTGCTCGACATCAACGCGTACGTGACCGGCAACCGCCTGCACGTGGCGTGGGAATTCAGCCGGGCCTGCCACGACGCGGACACCATCCTGCGCGTCGCGCAAGCCTACATCGCGGCGCTCGAATCCCTGGTCGTCGGCCATGCCGTCCCGTCCGCCTCGACCCGGCCCGCGGCCGCCTTGCCGCAAGCGCCGGCGTCGGTGATGCCGGACGAGGTCGCCGACGTCTACCCGCTGACGCCGACCCAGCAGGGCATGCTGTTCCACAGCCTGTACGAACCCGCGTCGGATGCGTACTTCAGCAGCCTGAATTTCGGTATCGACGGGGCGCTCGACGTCGAACGGTTCCGCCGCGCGTGGGATACCGTGGCGCACCGGCACGACATCCTGCGCACCGCGTTTCACTGGGAAGACATCGAAAGCCCCGTGCAGGTCGTGCATCGCCGTGTCGACTTGCCGTGGCACGAAGAGGATCTGCGCGCGGCGTCCGCCGCGGAGGCCGAGCAGCGCTGGGAAGCCTACGTGGCGCAGGACCGGGCGCGCGGCTTCGACTTTGCCCGCGCGCCGCTGATGCGGCTCGCGCTGTTCCGCGTGGGCGAGCACGCATGGCGCTTCCATTGGAGCCATCACCACATCCTGCTCGACGGGTGGAGCTCCGCCCGCCTCCTGAGCGAAGTGGCCGCCGCCTATCAGGCGCCGCCGGCCGACGGCGCGCCGCAGCGGGACGCGCCGCCCGCCTTCGCCGATTACGTGCGCTGGCTGGCACGCCAGGACGCCGCCGCCGCGGAACGTTTCTGGAAAACGAAGCTCGCCGATTTCCCGGCGACGACACCGCTCGTGCTGGGCCGCCCCGAACTCGACGGCACGGCCGCGCCGGGCGCCTACGTGGAAGAGGCGCTGCTGCTCTCCGAACGCGACACGCAACGGCTCGTCGCGTTCGCGCAAACCCGCCGCCTCACCCTGAACACACTCGCGCAGGGCGCGTGGGCGCAATTGCTGAGCCGCTACAGCGGCGAATCGGACGTCGTGTTCGGCACGATCGTGTCCGGTCGCCCCGCGTCGCTGCCGGCGTCGGACGAGATGGTCGGGCTGTTCATCAACACGCTGCCGGTGCGGGTGCACATCGACGCGCGCCCGACGTCCGCGTGGCTGGCGCAATTGCAGCTGGATCTCGCGCAGCAGGAGGACTATGCGCACTATCCGCTGGCCGACCTCCAGAAATTCGCCGGCCTGCCGCCCGGCGTGCCGCTCTTCGACAGCCTGCTCATCTTCCAGAACTATCCGGTGGAAGAAGCGCTGGCCGATGCGCTGCCCGGCCTGCGGATCGGCGCATTCCAGGTGTCCGATCCGAACAACTACCCGCTGACGCTGGTCGTGACGCCGGGCAAGCGCCTGTCGCTGCAGGTGCTGTACGACGACGGCCGGTTCGATCGCGACACGATCGTCCGCCTGCTGCGCCATGTCGAGACCCTGCTCACCGGCCTGGCCGGCGCGGAAGATCGCCCGAACCGCAGCGTTGCGCTGCTCACTGCCGCCGAGCGGGACGCCCTCCTGCTCGGCTGGAACGACACGTTCGCGCCGGTTCCGTCCGACCGGACGCTGCCCGAACTGATCGAGGCCGTCGCCGCCGCGCACCCGGAGCGCATCGCGGTGCGCTGCGGCACGGAGGTTCGCACGTATCGGGCGCTCGTCGAAGGCGCGAACCGGATCGCCGCGCAGCTTCTGCACACGGCGCCGCTCCAGCCGGACGACCGGATCGCCGTCTGGATGCCGCGCTCGCCGCTGATGCTGGAAACGATCCTGGCGATCTGGAAGTGCGGCGCGGCGTACGTTCCGGTCGATCCGGCCTATCCGGCCCAGCGGGTCGAGACCCTGCTGACGCTGGCCCGGCCGGCCGTCATCGTCGGCACCGACTGCCAGCCGCCGCCGGCGCTGGCGTCGATCCCGTTGGTCGATCCCGCGCGCCTGCCCGCCCATCAGGATGCCGAAACACTGACGCCGCGCTGCCGGCCCGCGGACCTCGCCTACGTGATCTTCACGTCGGGTTCGACCGGCCAGCCGAAGGGCGCGATGGTCGAACATCGCGGCATGCTCAATCACGTGCTCGCGATGGCGCGCCGGGTCGGGCTCGACGCGCGGAGCGCGGTCGCCCAGACCGCTTCGCACTGCGCCGATATTTCGGTCTGGCAGTGCTTCGCGGCGCTGGCGTCGGGCGGCACGACGGTGATCTACCCCGATGCCGTGATCCTCGAGCCCGCACGCCTGATCGACAGCCTGCACCGCGACCGCATCACGGCAATGCAATTCGTGCCGTCCTATCTCGCGACCTTTCTCGGCGAACTGGAACGGCACGCGACACCGGCCTTCCCGCACCTCGAAACATTACTGACGATCGGCGAAACGCTGCAGCCCGCCACCGCGCAAGCGTGGTTCCGCCTGAATCCGGCGGTCCGGCTCATCAACGCGTACGGGCCGACCGAAGCGTCGGACTCCGTCGCGCATTACAGCCTGACGCGCGCGCCGGATCGGCCGGCGATTCCGATCGGCCGGCCGATCGAGAACCTGCGCCTCTACGTCGTGGATGCCGACATGAATCCGTGCCCGGCCGGCGTCAAGGGCGAGATCTGCATCGGCGGCGTCGGCGTCGGGCGCGGCTACCTGTTCGACGAAGCCCGCACCCGGGCGGTGTTCCGCGACGATCCGTTCAGTCCGGAACCGGGCGCGCGCCTGTATCGCACCGGCGACGTCGGCTGCTTCGACGCGGACGGCAATCTCCACTTCTTCGGCCGCCGCGACTTCCAGGTCAAGATCCGTGGCTATCGGATCGAGCTCGGGGAAATCGAAGCCGCGCTGACCAGTCTCGCGGGCATCTCCCACGCCGTCGTGGTCGCCCGGGAAACGTCGGATGCGGAAATGACCCTGTGCGCCTACGCGTCGGGAACCGGCTGGACGCCCCCACGCGTGCGCGACGCACTGCGCGACACGCTGCCGGCGCATATGGTGCCCGACACCGTGATGCTGCTGCCGGCGCTGCCCGTCATGCCGAACGGCAAGATCAACCGCGCCGCGCTGCCGCTCCCGGATGCCGCGTCCGTGCCCGACGGCGTGCCGGCCGAACCGCGCACGCCAGTCGAAGCGGCGCTGCTGCGCCTCTTCGCCGAGGTGCTCGGCCGCCGGCCGAACGGCGTCGACGCCGATTTCTTCGAGCAGGGCGGCCAAAGCCTCAAGGCGATCCAGCTGGTCAGCCGGATCCGGCGCGAACTGAAACGGGACGTCACGGTCGCCGACATCTTCCATGCGCCGACGCCGCGCGCGCTCGCGCGGAAGCTGGCTGCCATGCCCGCCGACGGCGCTGCCGCCGACGACGCGTTCATCCCGGCGCTGGCCGCGCAACCGTCCTACGCGGTGTCCCGCGCACAGAAGCGGATCTGGCTCGCCAGCCGCGGTGCGGATCCGTCCACGTACAACATGGCGGGCGCGCTGCAGCTGGACGGCGCCGTCGACACGGCGCGCCTCGTCCGTGCGTTCGACCTGCTGGTCGATCGCCACGAGAGCCTGCGCACCGTGTTCGCGATGATCGAAGGCGAGTTGCGGCAACGCATCCTCAGCCGCGAAGCCTCCGGCTTCCGGGTCGAGCAGCGCGATCTCGCGGACGATGCCGGGCCGCAGGCGATCGATGCGCTGATTCGCGCGGCAAGCGAGCAGCCGTTCGATCTCGCGTCGGGGCCGGTGTTTCGCGTCACGCTGGTGCGGCTCTCGCCGGTGAAGCATCTGCTGCTGCTGAACATGCACCACGTGATCTCGGATGCGTGGTCGATCCGCGTGCTGACCGACGAGCTGCATGCGCTGTATGCGGGACACGACCTGCCGCCGCTGCCGATCCAGTATCGCGACTACGCCGCGTGGCACAACGCGAGCCTCGCGGGTCCGCGTGCCGCCGCGCATCGCGCGTACTGGCTCGCGCAACTGGCAGCGCCGCTGCCCCGCCTGCAGCTGGCAACCGACTTCCCGCGGCCCGAGCGGCCCGGTCATGCCGGGCAGACGCTCGAAGTCGAACTGGCGGCGCCGCACGCGGCGGAACTCGCCGCGCTGGCCCGCGCGCACCATACGTCGCTTTACGCGGTGCTGCTGGCGTCGTTCTGCGTGCTGATGCACCGCTATACGGGGCGTGAGGACATCGTCATCGGCAGCGTGTCGGCCGGGCGCGACAGCGAGCCGCTCGAATCGCAGATCGGCGTGTATCTCAACACCGTCGTGCTGCGCGTGCCGGTGCGGCGATCCGCGACCGTCGCGGAGGTGATCGACGGCGTGGCGACAGCCTCCGCGCAAGCGCTGGAGCATGCGTCCTATCCGTTCGACGTGTTGCTGGAAGACCTGAATATCCGCACCCCGGCGGGCCATTTTCCGATCTTCGACATTCAGGTGAACCACGTGTCGATGCCGGCGCCGCAGCCCGGCCTGCGCATCACGGACATCTCGCCGGCGGATACGACGGCCAAGTTCGACCTGTCGCTCCAGGTCGTGGAAAGCGAAGGCCGGCACCTGATCCAGTTCATCTACAACACCCACCTGTTCCGCCCGTCGACCATCGCCGCGATGCGCGATCGACTGCTCGCGATCCACGACGTCTTCCGCCGCGACCCGGCCACGCCGGTCGATCGCATCCCGCTCTCCGGCGAGGCGCCCGCCGCCGGCCCACGGGCCCGGGTCGGCCTGCGCCTGAAGCGCGCGCCCGAGGTCACGGCCGACGACGCGCTCGAGGAGAAGACGTGATGCGGATCGTCCGGAGTTCGAGCGGCGCGCGCCGTGCGCGCCGCTTCGGGTTGTTTCAGGTGAACAAAACGTTTCAAGGAGTGTCCTGTGCAAGACAATAACGTGCTGGTCACCGACCATCGCTATGCCTCCACCGCGCGTTTCTGGCGCGAAAGCCTTTCCCGGGTCGCCGGCGTCTACCGGATCGCGGCGTACGCCCCGAATCAGCAACCGGGTCGCCCGCTGTCCCGCACGGTCCGGCTCACGCCCGCGTCGCTCGACCTGTTGCGGCGCATCGGCGACGGCGAGCTTGCCGAATTCGCCGTCACGGCGGCGGGCATTGCGTTCCTGCTCTGGAAATACTTCCGGATTCCGGTCACGGTGCTCGGCACGCCGGCGCTGGCCGCGCATCCGTCGGCCCGGGCCGCCATCGTGCCGCTGATCATCGAGGTCCGTCCCGACGAGCGCGTCGAGGACTACCTGTCGCGCGTGGCCGCGATCGTGGAAGACAGCTACGCCGAGCCTCACTTCCCGCTGGAAACGCTCGTACGCAACGAAAAGGACATGGCGCTCGCGCAGCTCACGAAAGTCGCGCTGGCGGACGATCGGGTGCACCACGCACCGACCGGTCGCGACGACGACCTGCAGTTGCATCTGCGGCTCGCGCGCGGCGAGATCGAGCTTCGTTACAGCGCCGCCATCGAGCCTTTCATCATCGACGGTTTCGCCGGCAGCCTCGGCGCGGTGCTGGCGGCATTCGAACACCTCGACACGCCCGTCGGCGACATCGCATCGGCCCCGCCGGAAGAGGCCCCGCTGCTGGCCGCCTTCAACGAAACCGCGACGACTGGCCCCAGCCACCCGACGGTCGTCGCCATGTTCGAAGCGCAGGTCGCCCGCACACCGACGGCGCCGGCCCTGGTCACCGACAGTGCGCTGATGACCTACGCCGACCTGAACGCGCGGGCCAACAGCCTCGCGCATCAATTGCGCGAGCACCACGGCGTCGGGCCGGAATCGCTGGTCGGCATCATGCTCGACCGTTCCGAATGGATGATCGTCGCGATTCTCGGCATCCTGAAGGCGGGGGCGGCGTTCGTTCCGCTGGACCCGGCGTATCCGGCCGAGCGGATCAATCACATCCTCGGCGACACCGGCCTGTCGCTGCTGGTGACCCAATCGAATCAGCTCGCGCAGTGGTATGAGTTCTCCGGCGTGACGCTGCTGCTGGACCAGGAGCTCCCCGGCTGGCCGCCGCGGCCGGACAACCCGCCGTACCGTGCCGAACCGGCGCACCTGGCCTACGTGCTCTACACGTCCGGCTCGACCGGGAAACCCAAGGGCTGCCTGCTCGAACACCGGAACCTGGCCCACTACATCGCGTGGGCCGCCGCGTATTACTTTCCGGAAAGCACGACCGGCAGTTTCGGCCTGTACAGCTCGCTCTGCTTCGATTTCACGCTCACCAACCTCTTCTGCCCGCTGGTGCGCGGCAAGACGCTGCGCATCTATCCGCAGTCGGAAAGCATCGACACCATCCTGGCCCGGATGTTCCAGCCCGGCAGCGGCGTCGACACCCTCAAGCTCACGCCCACCCACATTCACCTGCTGGAATACATGAACCTGGCGCGCTCCGGCGTGCGCAAGGTGATCGTGGGCGGCGAGGAACTGACGCCCCAGCACATCGCCACGCTGCGCAAGATCGATCCCGCGATCGAAATCTACAACGAGTACGGCCCTACCGAGGCGACGGTCGGCTGCATCGTCGAGCGCGTCGAGGACGCGCCGTCGACGGTGCTGATCGGCCGGCCCATCGCCGACACCCGCGTGTACATGCTCGACGACGCGCTGCGGCCGGTTCCGCTCGGCGTGCCCGGGGAAATCTGCGTCGCCGGCGCCGGCCTCGCGCGCGGCTACCACCAGCGGCCCGACGTCACCGCCGCGAAATTCGTCGAGCATCCGTTCCCCGGCGAAGCGCGCATCTATCGCACCGGCGACATCGGCCGGTGGCTGCCCGACGGACGTATCCAGTGCTACGGGCGCGTCGACCACCAGGTCAAGATCCGCGGGCACCGTGTCGAACTCGGCGAGATCGAGGCCGCGATCGCCGCGCACGAGGACGTCGTCGGCGCGGCGGTCATGCTGCGCGAATCCGCCCACGGCGTGCGCAAGCTGGCGGCCTACGTCAAGGGCGCCGCGAGCCTGAGCGTGCCGGACCTGCGGGCCTATCTGGCCGGGAAGCTGCCGGACTACATGGTCCCGTCCGACATCATCCCGATCGCCGAATTCCCGCTCAACGCCAACGGCAAGCTGGATCGCCCGGCGCTCCTGGCGCTGGAGCCCAACGCCGCGCCCGACACCGCCAGTCTCGACGCCACGCCGATTCAGCTCGAGCTGGTGCGCATCTGGCGCGACGTGCTCGACAATCCGGCCGTCGATCTCACCGGCCGCTTCTTCGACTACGGCGGCGATTCGCTGCAAGCCATGCAGCTGGTCTCGCGGATCTGGAGCAGCTTCTCCGTCGAGATCGGTATCGACGCGATCTTCGAACTCCAGACCATCAGCGCGGTGTCCGACCTGATCGAAGCGTCGTCGCCGCACGCCGGTTCGACGGCCGGCGCCATCCTGCCCCGCCCGCGCGCGAACGACCTGCCGCTGTCCTTCCCGCAGCAGCGACTGTGGTTCCTCGCACAACTGGAAGGCCCGTCGGCCACCTACAACATCTCGAGCGCGCTGCGCTTCGACGGCGAGCTGGACATCGCGCGCCTGCAGGCAGCCGTGTCCGAGATCAGCCGGCGTCACGAGATCCTGCGCACGACGTTTCCCGCCGTCGACGGCCGCGGGGTTCAACGCATCGCGCCGCCGGCGCCGGTCGCGCTCGACGTCGTCGAGGTCGCCAGCGAGTCCGACACGCTCGCGCGGCTCGCGGAGGAAGCCGACCGGCCGTTCGATCTCGCCGCCGGGCCGCTCTATCGCGTCGTGCTGTATCGCGTCCACGAGCGCCTGCACGTCTTCGGCATCGTGATGCATCACATCGTCTCCGATGCATGGTCGTCAGGCATCCTCATCGGCGAGCTGGCCGCGCTCTATGCCGGCGAGTCACTGCCGGAACTGGCTGTCCAGTACGCGGACTACGCGGTGTGGCAGCACGAACGCCTCGCGTCCGCCGACACGCATCGGGAACTGGCACTCCTGAGCGCCGCGCTGGCCGATGCGCCGGACCTGATCGAACTGCCCACCGACCGCCCGCGGCCCGCGGTCCAGCAGTTCCGCGGCGCGGTCCTGCCGTTCCAGCTGAGCGGCGAGCGCGCCGACGGCCTGCGCGCGATCGCGCGTGCGTCCGGCACCAGCACGTTCATGGTCGTGCTCGCCGCGTATGCGCTGCTCCTGTCGCGATACAGCAACCAGCAGGACCTCGTCATCGGCTCCCCGATCGCCAACCGGCGTTCGAGCATGACCGAGCCGCTGATCGGCTTCTTCGCGAACATGCTCGCGCTGCGCGTGGACCTGTCGGGCAATCCGACCTTCGGCGAACTGCTGGCGCGCGTGAAGCGCGTCGCGCTCGACGGCTACAGCCGCCAGGAGATTCCGTTCGAGCAGGTGGTGGATTCGCTCGCGCTCGAGCGCAACCTGAGCCGCACGCCGGTGTTCCAGGTCGTGTTCGCGTACGAGAAAGCGCCGTCCCAGGCGGTGAGCTTCCCCGGTCTCGTGGCCACGCCGGTGGCGGTGGAGACCCACACCGCGAAGTTCGACCTCACGCTCCATGCGCAGGATGCCGACGACGGTCTCGCGGGCTCGCTGGAATACAACCTCGACCTGTTCGACGCCGCCACGATCGATCGCATGGCGGAACACCTCCGCACGCTCGTCGATGCCGTGATCGCCGATCCGGACGCGCCGCTCGGCGCGCTGCCGTTGACGAGCGACGCGGAGCGGAACCTGATGACGGTCGAGTGGAACCGCACCGACACGGATTTCGGTGAAGCCGCCGCGCAACCGCTGCATCGGTTGTTCGAACAGCAGGTCGAGCGCACGCCCGATGCCGTCGCGGCCGTCTTCGATGACGTCTCGCTCACCTACGCCGAACTCAACCTGCGCGCCAACCGCCTCGCCCACCACCTCATCGCGCTTGGCGTCGGCCCCGATGCGCTCGTCGGCGTCGCGATGGAGCGCTCCCTCGACATGAGCGTCGCATTGCTCGCGGTCCTCAAGGCCGGCGGCGCCTACGTCCCCGTCGACCCCGACTACCCCGCCGAGCGCGTGCGCTACATGATCGACCACGCGCAGTTGCGCTGGCTCCTCACCCAGCAGCATCTGCGCGACGCGCTGCCCGAGACCGACGCACACGTGATCGTCGTCGATAGCGACTCGCTCGACCTCGACGCCGCTGCTACGTCCAACCCCGTGCCCGCGCTGAACGGCGACAACCTCGCCTACATGATCTACACGTCCGGCTCGACCGGCCGGCCCAAGGGCGCGCTCAACAACCATCGCGCGATCACCAACCGCATCCTCTGGATGCAGCACGCCTACGCGCTCGGTGCCGACGATACGGTGCTGCAGAAAACCCCGTTCAGCTTCGACGTCTCGGTCTGGGAACTCTTCTGGCCGCTCGTCACCGGCGCGCGCCTCGTGTTCGCCCGCCCCGGCGGCCAGCGCGAGACCGATTACCTGGTCGAGCTCATCGAGCGCGAACGCATCACCACGCTCCATTTCGTGCCGTCGATGCTGCGCGCCTTCCTCGATCATCCCGACCTCGACGCGCACTGCGCATCGCTGCGCCGCGTCGTGTGCAGCGGCGAGGCGTTGCCCCACGACCTGCAGCAACGTTGCCTCGAGCGCCTGGACGTCAGGCTGTACAACCTCTACGGCCCGACCGAGGCCGCTGTCGACGTAACCGCGTGGGAATGCCGCCGCGACGATCCGCACCGCATCGTCCCGATCGGCCGGCCGATCGCCAACACCCGCCTCTACATCGTCGATGCGCAGATGCAGCCCACGCCGATCGGCGTGCCAGGAGAATTGCTGATCGGCGGCACGCCGGTCGGGCGCGGCTACCACGGCGAACCCGAGCTGAGCGCCGAGAAGTTCATCGCCGATCCGTTCTCCGCCGACCCGCTTGCACGCCTCTACCGTACCGGCGATCTCGCGCGCTACCGCCCCGACGGCAACATCGAGTTCCTCGGCCGCATCGATCACCAGATCAAGCTGCGCGGCCTGCGCATCGAACCCGGTGAAATCGAGGCGGCGCTGCGCACGCATCCGTCGGTCGACGACTGCGTCGTGATCGCGAAAACCGCAGGAGCCCGAACGTTCCTGATCGCCTATGTCGCGACCGCGGAGCCAGACATTGCCGATCTGCGCGGATATCTCGGCGGCAAGCTCGCCGACTACATGGTGCCGTCGCAGTTCGTCGCGCTGGCATCGTTGCCGATGCTGCCCAACGGCAAGATCAACCGCAAGGCGCTGCCCGCCCCAGCCGACGTCGCCGACGCGGCCCAGCCGCACGCGCCCGCCGTCACGCCCCGGGAAATCCTGCTGGCGTCGATCTGGCAAGACGTGCTGCAGTTGCCTGCCGTCGGCATCCACGACAATTTCTTCGAACTCGGCGGCGACTCCATCCTGAGCATCCAGGTGATCGCGCGCGCCAATCAGGCCGGGCTGCGCGTGACGGCGAAGCAGCTGTTCCAGCATCAGACGATCGCGCAGCTGGCCGCCGCGCCCGAGGAGCGGGCAGCCTACGTGCCGACCTTGAGCCCGCTGGGCGATGCGCCGCTCACGCCGGTGCAGCACTGGTTCTTCGAACAGGAGATCGACGCGCCGTCGCACTTCAATCAAACGGTCCTGATCCAGGTGCCGGCGGATCTCGACGCGTCGCGGCTGGCCGACGCGTTCCGGCAAGTCTACGAACATCACGACGCGTTGCGACTGCGTTTCTCGCACGATGCGGGCCGCTGGACCCAGCATGTCGTCGCCGGCGGCGAGATGCCGGCGCTCTTTGCGAAACAGGTGATCGCCGGCGATGCCGGCGAGCGCCTGGCGGCGATGCGCGCCGCCGCCGCTGACGCGGAGCGCGGCATCGACATCACGCATGGCCCGTTGCTGGCGGCCCGGCTCTTCTGCGTGGCCGGCGAGCCGCTCGCCCGCCTGTTCGTGTCTATCCATCACCTGGCGGTGGACGGCGTGTCGTGGCGCGTGCTCCTCGATGACTTGCATGCCGCCTACCACGGCCAGCCGTTGCCCGCTAAGACGACGTCGTTCCGCGAATGGGCGCTGCATCTGCAGCAACGGGCCCGGTCGCCGGCCATCGGCGACGAAGCGCGACTGTGGCAAGCACTCCTCGCGCAGCCCGTCGAGCCGATCCCGGTCGACTATCCGGCCGCGGGCGCGCCCAACAATGTGGCCAACAACGCGGTCGGCGACGCGTCATCCGTTTCATTCGAGCTGGACGAAGCCGACACCACCGCGTTGCTGCGCCGGCTGCCACGGGCCTACGACACCCGCATCAACGACGTCCTGCTCATCGCGCTCGCGCAAGCCTGCAGCATGGTCACGGGCAACGCCCGCACGCGGATCGATCTCGAGAGTCACGGCCGCCACGTGGCGGATGCGCCGCTCGACCTCACCCGGACGGTGGGCTGGTTCACGTCCATCTACCCCGTCGTGCTCGACGCCGACGCGATGCACACGCCGGAGCAAGCGCTGCGTGCCGCGCGGCAGCAGCTGCGCCGGATTCCGGCCGACGGTCTCGGTTATGCGCTGCTCCGCTACCTGAGCCCCGACGCCGCCGTGCGCGACAGTCTCGCCGCGTTGCCGCAGGCCGATATCCTCTTCAACTATCACGGGCAGCTCGATACCGTGTTGCAGCAATCCGACGGCTGGCGCCCGGCGGCCGAAGACCTCGGTTCGCTGCGCGCCGGGCGGTCGCAGCGCACGCACGCGTTCGAGATCGTCGCCGCCGTGGTCGACGGCAAGCTTCAGGTGGACTGGCGCTACGGCGAGCGGCTCCACCGGCGGCAGACGGTCGAGAACCTGGCCGCGCACTTCAGGGACCGGTTGCTCGACTTCGCGGCGTCGGTCCCCGACACCGCAGCCGACGACATCGACGACAGCTACCCGCTCTCGTCGCTGCAGCAGGGCATCCTGTTCCATTCGCTGTACGACCTGGATCCTGCCGCCTATTTCCAGCAGTTCAGCTTCGTCGTCAGCGGCCCGCTCCAGGTGCCGGCGCTCCGGCAGGCGTGGGCCCATGCGCTCGCGCGCCATGCCGTGCTGCGCACCGCGTTCGCGTGGGCCGATCGCGAGCAGCCCGTCCAGACCGTGCTGCACACGGTCGAGCTGCCGTGGACAGTGCTTGACTGGCGGCACCGCGATGCGTCCCGCCGCGCGCAGGACTTCGATGCATTCCTCGCCGACGACCGAAATCGCGGCTTCGATCTGCAGCGGGCACCGCTGTTCCGCTGCACGCTGATCCAGGAAACGGACACGCGCCATCGCTTCTGCTGGAGCGCACACCACATCATCCTCGACGGCTGGAGCACCGCGACCCTGATGAAGGAGGTGTTCGACGACTACCTGTCGCTCGCGCGCACCGGCACGCCCGCGGTCGCGGCGTCGGCGCCCGGATACCGCGCGTACATCGACTGGCTCGCGCGTCATCCGCGCGCCGCCGACGAAGCCTGGTGGCGCGCCGAGCTGGCCGGCTTCCGTGCCGCCACGCCGATCGCGGCCAGCCCTGCCCGGCAGACGACCGGCGACGCCGCGCGGCAGGACAAGCGCCGGACCCAGCAATTCCTGCTGGACGCTGCGCTGACCGCGCGGCTGCACGCGCTCACGCGTGCGCATCGCGTCACCCTCAACGTGCTGATCCGCGCGGTCTGGGCGTTGGTGCTGCGACGCCACGCCGGAACGGACGACGTCGTCTTCGGCGTCACCGTGTCCGGCCGGCCGCCGCTGCTCGACGGCGTCGAGTCGATCGTGGGGCTGTTCATCAACACGCTGCCGCTGCGCCTGCGTATCGCGCCCGAACGGCCCTTCACCGAATGGCTGGCAGAGGTTCACGCGGCCCAAACGGCGATGGAGCCGCACTCGTACAGCTCGCTGGTCGACATCCAGTCGTGGAGCGAAGTGCCCGCCCGCGACAGCCTGTTCGACAGCCTGCTGGTCTTCGAGAACTTCCCGGTTGCCGCCGCCCCCGAGCTCGGGCCGGACGACATCGAGATCCTCGACACCCGCGCGTTCGCGGAATCGAACTACCCGCTGACCCTGACCGTGCACCCGGACGCGCGCATCGGCTTCCATATTTCGCACGATGCGCACCGCGTCGCGCCGGATGTCGTGCGGCAGATGCTCGACACCCTCCGCACGTTGCTCGAGCGATTCGCCGAGCACCCGGACCAGCCGACCGGCCAGCTCGCCGACCCGCCGGCCGCCGACGGCCAGCCGGGCGCGACGCGCGATGCGGCCGGGCCGGCGATCGAA
>NZ_JAAGPC010000154.1:0-21082 GCF_017104595.1 Burkholderia sp. Tr-20390
CATGAACGATGGCGCGTTGCGGCACGACGTGCCGAAGCAGGCGCTGCGCACGGCGTTCGCGCCGATCGACACGGCCGCGTTGCGCGACCGTGCCGCGCGGATTGCCGCACGGCGCTTGCCGGCGCCGGGCGATGCCGGCGCGCTGAACGCGTGGTGCATGACGGTGCCCGTTTGCGCGGTTGCCGATCTGCTCGGCTTCGACGAGACGCAGCTCGACGGTATCGCGGCGCAGGTCGTCGATTTCGTCGCCGCGCTGTCGCCGTTGTCGGATGCCGCGGCACTGGCCCGCGCGAGCGACGCTGCGCGAGCGCTGCTCGACCGGATGACGGCGCGCGTCGCACAGACGCAGGCGCACGACGGCACGCTCGTTGCCGCCGTGCAGCAGGCGGCCCGCGCATCGGGCTGGCACGCGAGCGGCGCGCTGGTCGCGAATCTCGTCGGGCTGCTGTCGCAGACCTGCGAGGCGACCGCCGCGTGGCTCGGCAATACGCTGGTGGCGTGGAACGGGGAGGCGGGGGCGAGCGCCGCGCGCGTCACGCCGGACGATGCCGCGCTCGACGCATTCGTTGCAGAAGTCGGGCGCTTCGATTCACCGGTGCAGAACACGCGCCGCTTCGTCGCATCGCGCACGACGATCGAAGGCGTGAGCGTCGAAGCGGGCGACGCGATTCTCGTCGTGCTCGCCGCCGCGAACCGCGACCCGGCCGTGCATCGCGATCCGCAACGGTTCATCCCTGGCCGCGCGGCCGGGCCGAATTTCGGCTTCGGCACGGGGCCGCACGGTTGCCCGGGCGAGCGGATCGCGCGGGCGGTGACGGCGGGGGCGTTCGGGGCGTGGCTGCGTGCGGGCGGCGTACCGCCGCACGACGGGCTGGCGTGGGACTACCGCGCGTCGACCAACGTCAGGATGCCGAAGTTCGACGCGGTACGCTGAAGGGGAAAGCGGGACTTAACGGCAGCCTTGTTTCTCCGCCCATTGCTCCTGGGCGGCAACGCGGCGCTGCACGCGTTCGACGAGACCGGTCGAGAAGGTCCGCATGCTGATGCCGCGGCGCTTCGCGAGGATCGTCTGCGCGACATCGGTGCGCGGGTTCGGCTGGCAGGCCCAGTACAGCGTCATCAGCCAGCCGATGCCGGTCCACCCGAACAGCGCGTTGAACATCGCGACCGTCAGCTTGTCGTGCCGGCCACGCCGGTCGGCAATGACCGCCGGCAGAAAATAGATCGCGATCGCGGCCACCGAACCGGCCACTTGAATCAGGACTGCGTTCTGCATGTTGCTGCTCCATCCGAACTGCAATGGAACCGAGTATCGCGCTTTTTCCGTTTGCGTGCAGGCCGTGGCCAAGCAATTGATTGTTGCGTTTTTAATGACGATCAGCCGGCTTCGGCGTCCGCCGGCTGCACTTCGTTGCTCAGCGCGAAACCTTCGTCGAGCCAGCCCGTCACGCCGCCGATCATCAGCTTGACCGGCCGGCCGAGGCGCGCGAGCTGGATCGCCGCGCGTGCGGCGCCGTTGCAGTGCGGGCCCGCGCAGTAGACGACGAACAGCGTGCCGGCCGGATAGCCGGCGAGCTTGCTCTCGATGATCTTGCGGCGCGGCAGGTTGCGGGCGCCGGGCACGTGGCCGGCGGCGAACTGATCGGGGCCGCGCACGTCGAGCAGCACGAAATCGGGCGCGCCCGATGCAAGCGCGTCGTGCACGTCCCAGCAATCGGTCTCGAAGCGCAGCGATGCCTCGAAATGCGCGAGGGCGGCGGGGCTGTCGGCGGCGGGCACGTCGGTGACGTAGGACATGGCAGGTTCTCCTGAAGATTGCGTGGAACGCGGTGGAATGAAGGGCAGTATCGCGGTTCGGCGCGTTTCGCGGCAGTGGCGCGATCGACAAGTTCCGGTAACATCGCGCCATGCACAATCATCTCGTCGTCGCGCTCGCCTACGATCGCCTCTGCACGTTCGAATTCGGCTGCGTGGTCGAACTGTTCGCCCTCGAACGCCCCGAGCTCGGGGTCGACTGGTATCGCTTCGCGGTCTGCGCGAGTGAGCCGGGGCCCGTGCGCGCGGCGGGCGGGATCACGGTCGCCGTGCCCTATCGGCTCGCGACGCTCGATCGCGCCGACACCATCGTGATTCCCGGCTGGCGCGATCCGGACGAACCGCCGCCGGAGCCGCTGCTGAAGAAACTGCGGGCCGCGCATCGTCGCGGCGCGCGGCTCTGCTCGATCTGTTCGGGCGTGTTCGTGCTGGCCGCGGCCGGCGTGCTCGACGGCCTCACGGTGACGACCCACTGGCGCTATGCGGAGAAACTGCAGGCGCGCTATCCGGCGCTGCGCGTGAATCCCGATGCGCTGTACGTCGACGAAGGGCAGGTGATCACCTCGGCCGGATCGGCGGCGGGGCTCGACATGCTGCTGCATCTCGTGCGCCGCGATCACGGCGGCGGGATCGCGAACCGGGTCGCGCAGCGCCTCGTGCTGCCGCCGCATCGCGACGGCGGGCAGGCGCAGTTCGTGCCGCGCCCGGTCGCGCCGGGCGGCACCGACCGGCTCGCGAAGCTGATCGACTGGATGCGCGCGCATGCGGCCGAGCCGCATACGCTCGCGTCGCTCGCCGCGCAGGCCGCGATGAGCACGCGCACGCTGCAGCGTCAGTTCGCGGATGCAACGGGCATGTCGCCGCTCGCGTGGCTGATCCGCGAACGCGTGAACGTCGCGAAGGACATGCTCGAAGCGCATCCGGCGCTGTCGCTCGCGCAGGTCGCGGCGCGTGCGGGGTTCGGTTCCGAGGAATCGCTGCGCCGGCATTTCCGGCGTGTCGCGGCGACGAGCCCGGCCGCGTACCGGCGCGGGATGAGTCGCGGCGAAAGCGCACGGGACGCCTGAGCGCGGTACCGATTCCTGTCGACGTTTTCTTCCGATGACACCGCGGTGGCGCAAGATCGCGCCTCACTGAGACAGGCCGGCCGCCTGAGCGGCCGACGCCGGCTGCAAGTGGCGACGCGCGCCGCCGGGCGGCGGCACGGCGTCGGGTTGCATTGCGTACTCAGTGCGTGTGGGTATCGCGCGCCTTCTGCTTGATGCACGCGATGCGATACACGCCATCCTCGACCTCGACACCGTGTGTGTCGTGCGTGAAGCCGGGGAAGCGCAGGTCGTACTGCTCGAGTGCCTTCAGGTAGCCGAGCAGCGGGCCGTCGGCCGGCCCCGCGTTCTCGCCGGGCATCAGCAGCGGAATGCCGGGCGGATAGGGCACGACGCCCGTCGCGACGGTGCGGCCTTCCATCTCTGCGAGCTCCAGCATCTCGATGTCGTTGTGCACCAGATGCTCGAACGCCTCGGCCGGACTGTAGTCGGGCTTCGGCAGCGTCGAGAAGCCGCGCGACATCATCTCGGTCGTCTTCAGGTCGCTCATCGCGCTGAACATCAGGTCGCACAGGTCGCGCAGGCCGAGCTTGCCATAGCGTTCCGGATAACGCGCGACGAGTTCGGGCAGCGCCTGTTCGAGCGGCGCGTTCGCGTCGTAGTCACGCTTGAAGTCGAGCAGCGTGTTGACGAGCGTGCCCCACTTGCCCTTCGTCACGCCGAGCGAGAACAGGAACAGGATCGTGAAGTCGGTCGTCTTCTCGACGACGATCCCGTGCCGGTCGAGATACGCGGTGACGACCGACGCCGGAATGCCGACCGGCATCAGCCCGCCGTGCGCCGCGACACCCGGCGTGACGATCGACACCTTGATCGGGTCGAGCATGCAGTAGTCGTCCTCGATATCGCCGAAGCCGTGCCACGTGTCGCCCGGATGCAGCACCCAGCACGACGGATCGGTGGCGAGCAGCGTCTCGTCCGCTTCGTGGAAGCGCACGCGCCGGCCCGTCTTGCGATCGACGACGCTATCGGGCTGCCAGCCGTTGAAGAACCAGTCGTTGTTCTCCGCGCATTCCGTATGCAGGCGCGCGAGCATCTGGCGGAACGCGACGGCCTCGCGGATCGCGTCGGTGGTCAGCGCCTCGCCGCCGGGGCCGTCCATCATCGCGGCGCTCACGTCGTTCGACGCGATGATCGCGTAGTTCGGCGACGTCGACGCATGCATCATGTACGCCTCGTTGAAGCGGGCGTGCTCGATCGGGTTGCGGCCGTCGCGAACATGAATGAACGACGCCTGCGACAGCGCGGCGAGCAGCTTGTGCGTCGATTGCGTCGCGAACACGGTCGGCTTGCTCGCGTCGTGTTGCGACGGATCGCCGTGCATCGCGTGACGGTCGCGGTAGATCGGGTTGAAACGCGCGTAGCCGTACCATGCCTCGTCGAAATGCAATCGATCGACGCTCTGGCCGAGCAGTGCCTCGACGCGCGCGACGTTGTAGCAGAGGCCGTCGTACGTCGAGTTCGTGATCAGCGCATGCACGGGCGTCGGGTCGATGCCGTCGCGGCCGCGCACGAGCGGGTTCGCGTCGATCGCGAGGCGCACGGCGGCGGCCGTCAGCCGCTCGGGCATGATCGGCCCGATGATCCCGTAGTGGTTGCGCGACGGAATCAGGTAGGTCGGAATCGCGCCCGACATCGTCATCGCGTGCTCGGCCGACTTGTGGCAGTTGCGGTCGCACAGCGCGACCTGGTTGCGCGTCACGCTCGCCATCAGGATCACGCGGTTCGACATCGACGAGCCGTTCGTCACGTGATACGTGCGATGCGCGCCGAACACGCGCGCCGCATAGCGTTCGCTTTCGCCGATCGGGCCCGAGTGATCGAGCAGCGAGCCGAGTTCGCCGACCGAGATCGACAGGTCGGAGCGGAACAGCGATTCGCCGAAGAATTCGAAGTACGCACGACCGACCGGCGATTTCAGGAACGCGGTGCCGCCCGTGTGGCCGGGCGTGTGCCACGAGTATTCGTACACGCGCGAAAACTTCGCGAGTGCGCGGAACATCGGCGGCAGCACGGTTTCGCGGTAGCGCTCGATCGCGGCGACGATGCGGCCGCCGATGAACGCGGTGGTGTCCTCCAGCATCCAGATGAAGTCGTCGGCCTTGCGCATCGCGTCGACCGGAATCGCGGACGCGCTCGCGCGGCTCGCGAGCAGGAACACGGGCACGGTCGCGTTGCGTGCGCGCATCGCGTCGAGCACGGCCTGCGCGGGCGCATGGTCGGCGTCGTTGCCGAGTTCCCAGTTGAGCAGCAGGCACTGGATCGCCGGATCGGCGGCGACCACCGCGCGCGCATCGTCGGCGGACGTCGCGATCACGACGTCGACGAGCCGAGAGCGCAGCTCCTCGGCAAGCGCCGTCGCGGCGCGCCCGGTGGCCGTGCGTTCATCGATGTCGTGTTGCACGAGCAGTGCCTTCATGCCGAGGCGGCGGAAGGCCGGTTGGGTCAAGGAAGCGGTCATGTGTCATTCCCCCGTTGATTGGGTTGCCTGGACGCTCGCGGCAACGGCCGGCGAGCGCGCGTGAAGGGTGTCGGCCTGGTGACGGCCCACGGAGATCCAGAAGGTGGCGGCGAGCGCGGCGATGGTCACGCCGAGTGCGAGATAGCGCACCCAGCGCGGCGAGCGGCCGCCCGGATGGATGTGGGTTTCCTCGATCTCGCGCTGGCGGTTGATCGACAGCTCGTAGAAGACGATCGTCGCGACGACGAAGATCAGCGACCAGCGCGTTTGCTGGCCGTCGGAGCCGACCATTGCCCACAGCGCGTAGACGGCGCCGATCAGGCCGACGATCGTGTAGAACGTGAATTGGTGCGACGGCATCTTGCCGTAGCCGAGCACCTTGATCGCGATGCACGAGTAGATGTACGGCAAGAGCGTCATGATCACGGCGATCGACGCGATCTTGCCGAACTGCTCGCTGGCGCTCGGCGACATCGTCGCGAGCACCTGCACCGACATGATCAGCGCGACGATCGCGAGGCCCGCGGACGGCACGTTCTTCGAGTTCACGCGGGCGAACACGCCGGCGAACAGCCCGTCGTCGGCGGCCGCCTTCGCGGTCTGGCCGACCAGCAGCGTCCATCCCGCGAGCGAGCCGAGGCAGCCGAGTGCCGCGCAGATCGCGACTGCGTTCGCGGCCGTGTCGCCGAGCGCGAGGCGCGCGGCATCCGCGAACGGCGCGCTCGAGGCGAGCAGCGCCTTGTTCGGGATCATCCCCATGATCACGGTCGAGCTGAGCACGTAGCAGACGGCCGCGAGCACGACGCCGCCGACGGTTGCGATCGGCACGTTGCGTGACGGGTTCTCGACGACGCCGGCCGATACCGACGCACTCTCGACGCCGATGAACGCCCACAGCGTGAAGTTCAGCGTCGCGCCGATCGCGCTGAAGCTGTTGGTGCCCGACACGTTCCAGCCGGCGAAGTACACGTCCTTGCTGAACCAGAACCAGCCGAACACGGCCATCCCGAGGATCGGCACGAGCGCGAAGATCGTCGTGACCGACTGCACGCGGCCGACGACGTTCGGCCCGAGGATGTTCGCGTACGTGAACAGCCAGATCACGAAGATCTGCGCGAGGGCGAACACGAGCGGGTCCTTCAGGACCGGGAAGAAATGCGTGAGGTAGCCGAGGCCGGCGACCGCGAGGCCGACGTTGCCGAGCACGTTCGCGAGCCAGTAGATCAGGTTGGTCTGGTAGCCCATGTACGGGCCGAACGACTTGCGCGCATATGCGTACGGGCCGCCGGCGGCCGGGTCGATCGCCGCGAGCTTCGCGAACACGAGCGCGAGCGACACGGCGCCGACGACGGTGATCAGCCAGCCGAAGATCGCGATGCCGCCGGTGGCGGCGAGGTTCGCGGGCAGCATGAAGACGCCGGAGCCCATCATGTTGCCCGCGACCATCAGCGTGGCGGGAATGACGCCGATTTTCGGCGCGGAAGCCGCGGCCGACGGGGCGGCGGCGCGGGAGGAGGACGAGCTGGCATCGGACATGCGACGCTCCTTGACGAGACGTGTTGCAGTTGAAGTGGCGCGGCGTGGCGCCGGTTGACGATTCCGGCATGAATCGCCGTTTTATTTAACGTTTTCATGTTATCGCCTTGGTGGTTTTTAATAAGGGTAAACGCCGGTATTTAATAACTTGAATATTGATGAATGTCATTGAAACCCGTGAATCGACGTTTGAATTCGGGCGTGGGTGGGCCGTGCAGCAAGGATGTGGGTGTTTTCATTGGTCTCGGCCATGGATGGTGGGGTCGTGCTGCTGAAGCCGCCGTGAATAATCCTTTTTTCCCGAATCGGTTAAATCAGTTCGTGACGTAAATGGCGCCGCAATCGGGGTTCGGGTTTGTCGGTTAATATCGGGCGCATTAAACGCGCGCCGCCGGCGCGCGCGACCACCTTCTTCCCCCGAGGACGATTCCGATGACGACGCTGCCTTCCCGTTTGCCGCTGATCCAGGCGCCGATGGTCGGTTCGCTGAGCCCGCTCGCGATCGCGGTGTGCGAAGCCGGCGGGCTCGGCTCGCTCGCGTGCGCGGCGCTCGGCCCGCAGCAACTGCGCGACGAGATCGCGGCGATTCGTGCACGCACGGGCGCGCCGTTCAACGTGAACTTCTTCTGCCATACGCCGCCGGCGCCCGACGCCGAGGTCGAGGCACGCTGGCGTGCGGCGCTCGCCGGTTATTACGCGGAAGCCGGTCTCGATCCGGCCGACGTGAAGGGCGGCCCCGGCCGCGCGCCGTTCGACGATGCGATGTGCGCGGTCGTCGAGGAACTGCGCCCGGCCGTCGTCAGCTTCCATTTCGGGCTGCCGGACGATGCGCTGCTCGAGCGCGTGCGGCGCACGGGTGCGTGGGTGGTGTCGTCCGCGACGACCGTCGAGGAAGCGCGCTGGCTCGATGCGCGCGGCGTCGACGCGATCGTCGCGCAGGGCGCGGAGGCGGGCGGCCATCGCGGGATGTTCCTGACCGACGACATCCACGCGCAACCGGGCCTGTTCGCATTGCTGCCGCAGATCGTCGATGCGGTGCGCGCGCCGGTGATCGCGGCCGGCGCGATCGCCGACGGGCGCGGCATCGCGGCTGCGTTCGCGCTCGGCGCACGCGCGGTGCAGATCGGCACGGGCTACCTGCTGACGCCGCAGGCTGGCCGCTCGGCGCAGCATCGCGCGGCGGTGCGCGCCGCGCGCGACGACGGCACGCGCATGACCAACCTGTACACGGGCCGCCCCGCGCGCGGGCTGCTGACGCGCTTCATGCGCGAGCAGGGGCCGATGAGCACGCTCGCGCCGGCGTTCCCGCTCGCGACGACCGCGGTCGATCCGCTGCGCGGCGCGTTCGAGCGGCAGGGCCGTGACGACTTCTCGCTGCTGTGGTCGGGCGAGGCTGCGGCGCTCGCGCGTGAAGCGGATGCGGGCGAACTGACGCAACGCCTGTGGCGCGACGCGCTGGCGTGCGCGGCGGGGCTGCGCGACGCGTTCCCGCAGGCGGTCTGAGCGACCGGGAAGGGGGCGCCGGCGCGGGAGCATCGGCGTATCATCTGGGTTTTCGTCAGCCCGATCCAGGCACCCCCACCATGACCTCCGTCGACACTACCCCCGTCCTCGACCATGACAAGCTCGTTACCTTCATCGAGCGCAAGTGGAACGATGAAATCCTCCACGCCCTGACCGACTACATCGCGATCCCCGCGAAGAGCCCCGCATTCGACCCCGACTGGGCGAAACGCGGCTATCTCGAGCGTGTCGTCACCGATGCCGCGCAGTGGGCCGAGCGCCAGCCCGTGAAGGGCCTGAGGCTCGAGATCGTGCGCCTGCCCGGCCGCACGCCGGTGATCTTCTTCGAATCGCCCGCCACGCGTTCGGGCAGCACCGACACGATCCTGCTGTACGGCCACCTCGACAAGCAGCCCGAATTCGACGGCTGGCGCGCGGACCTCGGCCCGTGGACGCCGAAGTACGAGAACGGCAAGCTGTACGGCCGCGGCGGCGCGGACGACGGCTATGCGATCTACGCGAGCCTCGCGGCGCTCGGCGCGCTCGACGAGCAGGGCATCGAGCGGCCGCGCTGCGTCGGCCTGATCGAGACCTGCGAGGAATCGGGCAGCTACGACCTGCTGCCGTACGTCGATGCGCTGCGCGACCGGCTCGGCCAGGTGTCGCTCGTCGTGTGCCTCGATTCGGGCGCCGGCAACTACGACCAGATGTGGCTCACCACGTCGCTGCGCGGGCTCGTGTCCGGCGACCTGCAGGTCGAGGTGCTCGAGGAAGGCGTGCACTCGGGCGTGTTCGGCGGCATCGCGCCGTCGAGCTTCCGCGTGATGCGCCAGCTGTTCGAGCGCCTCGAGGACGCGAAGAACGGCAACCTGCTGCCGGGCGTGTTCCATTGCGAGATTCCCGACAGCCGCGTGCGCGAGGCCGAAGCGGCCGCGTCGATCCTCGGCGACGCCGTATGGAAGGGGCTGCCGTGGGCCTGCGGCGCGGACGGCAAGCCGGTGCTGCCGACCACGACCGATCCGCGCGAGGCGCTGCTGAATTCGACGTGGCGTCCGTCGCTGTCGGTCACCGGCGCGGCCGGCCTGCCGGCGCTCGCCGATGCGGGCAACGTGCTGCGTCCGCGCACCGCGTTCAAGCTGTCGCTGCGCCTGCCGCCGCTCGTCGACGCCGCGCAGGCCGTGCAGCAACTGAAGGAATTGCTCGAACTCGATCCGCCGTACAACGCGAAGGTGACGTTCAAGCCGGACGCGGGCGCCGCGACGGGCTGGAGCGCGCCGGATCTCGCGCCGTGGCTCGCGTCGTCGCTCGATGCCGCGTCGCGCCGCCACTTCGGCGCCGATTGCGCGTACATGGGCCTCGGCGGCACGATCCCGCTGATGAACGTGCTGCAGGAAGGGTTCCCGTCCGCGCAGTTCATGGTGTGCGGCGTGCTCGGGCCGAAGTCGAACGCGCATGGCCCGAACGAATTCCTGCACGTGCCGTATGCGAAGAAGCTGACGGCGGCGGTCGCGGACGTGATCGCGACCGCGCGCTGATTGCTTCGCGCTCAGCAGTGACCACTGTCCGACCCACCCTCACGGAACCTTGCCGATGACCGCACTGCCGACGCCCGATACCGAACCGCTGCGCATGCGCGCCGAACCGCTGCATGCATTCGTCGCGGCACTCTGGGCGCGGGCCGGCAGCAGCGAGCGCGAGGCAAGGCTCGTCGCCGATCACCTGGTCGGCGCGAATCTCGCGGGCCACGATTCGCACGGGATCGGGATGATCCCGAACTACGTCGCGTCGTGGCGGGAAGGGCAGTTGCAGCTGAACGGGCACGCGTCGATCGCGCGCGACGGCGGCGCGGTGCTGACGATCGACGGCGGGCGCGGCTTCGGCCAGGTGATCGCGTTCGAGGCGATGGTCGAAGGGATCGACCGCGCGCGACGCATGGGCATCTGCGCGATCGGGCTGCGCGACGTGCATCATCTCGGCCGCATCGGGCATTGGGCCGAGCAGTGCGCGCGCGCGGGGCTCGTGTCGTTCCATTTCGTCAACGTGCCGGGCGACCTGCTGGTCGCGCCGCTGCATGGCACCGATCCACGCTTCGGCACGAACCCGTTCTGCGCCGCGTATCCGCGCGCGGGCCAGCCGCCGCTGCTGCTCGATTTCGCGACGAGCGCGATCGCGTACGGCAAGACGCGCGTCGCGTACAACCAGGGCAAGCGCGTGCCGGCCGGGTCGCTGATCGATTCTCGCGGCCAGCCGACCGACGATCCGGCCGTGATGCATGAACAGCCGTTCGGCGCGCTGCTGCCGTTCGGGCTGCACAAGGGGTACGCGCTGGCGGCGATGTGCGAGATTTTCGGCGGCGCGCTCGTCGGCGGGCATACGACCTACGGTGACACGCTGCAGAAGACGAGCGCGATCGTCAACGGGATGCTGTCGGTGCTGATCGACCCGAACGCGTTCGATGCGGCCGACGCGCAGCGCGAAGCCGATGCGTTCGTCGCATGGGCGAAGGCGTCGCCGCAGGCCGGCGATGCGCCGGTGCAGGTGCCCGGCGAGCCGGAGGAAGCGAGCCGCGCGGCGCGCGGTGCCGGCGGCATCCCGGTCGATCGCGCGACGTGGCGGCAGATTCGCGAGAGCGCGGCGGCGATCGGCTTCGACGAAGCCGAGCTCGACGCGTGGACGCAGCGCTGCAGGGCATCCGCATGAGCTGGCAATCGGAACAGGCGCACGGCGAGGAGATCGCGTATCAGCTCGCGCCGCTCGGCAACGTCACGGTCGTGCGGTTCTTCAGCGGCGCGGCGATGCGGCTCGACGGCGTGATGTTCGGTTTCATGTCGCGCGGGTCGCTGTTCCTGCGTGTGGATGACGTGAACCGTCCGGCGTTCGTCGCGGCGGGGATGGGGCCGTTCTCGTACGAGCGGCCCACGCGCACGGTTTCGCTCGACGGCTATTACGAAACGCCGGCCGACGTGCTCGAGGATGCCGGCGCGCTGTTCGACTGGTGCCGCAGCGCGTATCGCGCGGCGCTGCTGGCGGGGCCGCCGAAGCGGAAGGCCAGGGCGGTGCCGAAGGCGAAGCCGGCGCAGGAAGTGAAGCCGGCGCAGGAAGTGAAGCCGGCGTCGAAGCGGGCCGCCAAGCCGGTATCGGAATCGTCGTCGAAATCGGCGCCCGCGCATGAAGCCAAGCCGGCGTCGAAACGAGTCGCCAAACCGGCATCGAAAGTGTCGCCAAAGCCTGCGCCGGCACAGGAAGCCAAGCCGGCATCGAAGCGTGTCGTCAAGCTGGTGTCGAAAGCGTTGCCGAAGCCTGCGCCGGCGGAGGAAGTGAAGCCGGCGTCGAAGCGAACCACCAAGCCGGCATCGAAAGGACTGCCGATAGCTGCGCCGGTTCAAGAAGCGAAGCCCGCGTCGAAACGAGTCGCCAAACCGGCATCGAAAGCGTCGCCGAAGCCTGCTTTTGCAGAGGAAGCCAAGTCGGCAACGAAGCGAACGATCAAGCCGACGTTGACGCCGGCAGCGAAATCCCCGGCGAAGCGCAAGCAAACATAGTGCCGGCCGCGCGAAGCGAAAGCCGCGCGACTTTTCTTTTTTGTCGTCTCGGCCGTCGCCCGGCGATTCACGCGACATGCGCCGGCTGGCACAAGGGCAGCCGGGGAGGGACACAGTCACGAAAGCGTCAAGCGCGTGCCGCACCGCACATCCCCCATGCTTCACAACGGCGGCCTCGGCGTTTATGATCGGCGCGGGTTGCACCCGTGCCTGGCGCGACCCGCGCCAGCCTCGCCGCCGGCTCCGCGAACGGCGCATCGTACGCCGCGCGGGACGCTTCCCCCACTCATCATTCCAGACGGAGACAGCCGATGCTCGTCCTGATTCTCGGTTTAGCGATCTTCCTCGGTGTGCACTCGATCCGGATCGTCGCGGACGGCTGGCGGTCAGCGACGATCGAGCGGATCGGCGAGAAGCGCTGGAAGGGCCCCTATGCGATCGCATCGATCATCGGCTTCGTGCTGATCATCTGGGGGTACGGCATCGCGCGCCAGGGCGCGACGCTGCTGTGGGTGTCGCCCGTCGGCGTGCGCCACCTCACCGGCATGCTGACCGCGATCGCCTTTGTGCTGATCGCCGCCTCCTACGTACCCGGCAACCGCATCAAGACGCTCGTCGGCCATCCGATGGTGGCCGGCGTGGCGGTGTGGGCCATCGCGCACCTGCTCGCGAACGGCACGCTGCACGCAGTCGTGCTGTTCGGCGCGTTCTTCGTATGGGCGCTGGTCGATTTCGTCGTGTGGCGCGCGCGGGATCGCCGCGATGGCGTGCGCTATCCGGCGGGCAAGCTGTCGGGCGACGTCGTGGCGATCGTGGCCGGGCTCGTCGTGTGGGCCGTCTTCGCGTTCTTCCTGCACGGCTGGCTGATCGGCGTGCGGCCGTTCGGCTGAGCGGCCGAGAGGTTGAGCGACTGAGGCGTCGAGCGACTGAGACGTCGAGCAACCGAGCGGCGGCCGACCGGCGCGCCGCTCACCCACCTGGAGCAACGGTCAGCGCGCCTTCGCGCCGGCCGTCTCGCCGAGTTGTGCCGGCTTGCGGCGCAGGAAATAGGCCGCGACGATCGCCAGCGCCGTCAATACCGTGAACCAGAACTGGAAGCGCGAATCCGGGTTGAACGCCTGCGAGCCGAGCACGGCCACCAGCGCCAGCAGCGCGATCCAGTTCGACACCGGATAAAACCACGCGCGGAACGCCTGCGGATCGCGCGGCGCGTGCTTGTCCTGCCGGCGCATCGCGAAGTGCGCGACGATGATGAAGATCCACACGATCATCACGAACGCGCCGCTGCTCTTCGCGAGCATCAGGAACAGGTCGCCGCCGCTCACGAAGTGAACGCCGAGGATCGACACGCAGATCGCGAGACACAGCACGAGCGCGTTCATCGGCACGCCTTTCGCGTTGGTCCGGCCGAACATCGCGGGCGCGTGGCCGCGCTGGCTGAGCGAGAACAGCATGCGCGAGTTCGAGAACAGGAACGAGTTCATCACCGACATGAACGACACGAACAGCACGATCTTCATCGCGACGGCCGCGCCCGTGAAGCCGGCCATGCCGAACAGCGACACGTACGGCGATTTCAGGTTGGCCTTGTCGGTCCACGGCATGCACAGGATCAGGATCGACACCGAGCCGACGTAGAACACCATCACGCGCACGATCACGCTCTTGATCGCCCGGATCACGTTCTTGCTCGGGTTCTCGGATTCGCCCGCCGCGACGGCCGCGATTTCGCTGCCGCCGAGCGAGAAGATCACGACCATCACGCCGGCCAGCACGGGCGACACGCCGTTCGGCATGAAGCCGCCGTGATCCGTGAGGTTCACGAGCCCCGGCGCGGGAATGCGCGGCTGGAAGCCGAGCAGGATCGATGCGCCGAGCGCCATGAAGACGATGATCGTCGTCACCTTCGCGAACGACAGCCAGTATTCCGCTTCGCCGAACGAGCGCACCGAGTACGCGTTGCTCGCGATCAGCGTGACGAGCATGAACAGCGCGCCGCCCCACACGGGCAGCCACGGCAGGAAATCGTGGAGGATCGCACCGAGCAGGATCGCCTCGACGGTGATCGTCATCATCGACTTGAACCAGTACAGCCAGCCGACCGCGAAGCCGGCCCATTCGCCGAGATAGCTGCTTGCGTAGGTGGAGAACGATCCGCTGTCGGGGTTGCGGGACGCCATTTCGCCGAGCATGAACATGACCAGCGTGACGATCACGCCGCCGATCAGGTACGACAGGATCGCCGCGGGGCCGGCGGTCGCGATGATGGCGCCGGAGCCGACGAACAGGCCCGCGCCGATCACGCCGCCAAGCGCGATCATCGTGATGTGCCGTTGCTTGAGGCTTTGCCTCAACGAGTTGTCCTGCATCTCCTACCTCTAGTTATTGTTGGCCCGTTGGCCGGGAACGCATCGGGCCGCGCGGCGGCAAGCGTGCTGCCGCCGCATGGGGCACCGATGTCGAGGGAGCGTGTGTGACGCGATGTGCCGGGCCGCCGGCGGTGAATCGGAATGGCGGCCGCGAAGTGCCGGTCGGTGCCCGCGAGAGGGCGATGCCGACGACCCCCGGATTGTGGGCGGACACCGTCGTCACCGCAAACGAGATATGCGAAAGACGTCTTGCGGTTTGCTCATCAATTGCCGCGACGGCGGCAGGCGGGGGCGCGCGTCAGATCGGCTTGACGAACAACCCGACGGTCAGCACCGCGCCGATGCAGACGATCCCGATCCGCAGCACGCGTTCGTTCACGCGATGCAGCGCCCAGGTGCCGAGCAGCCCGCCGACGACCGCGCCGCCGCCGAGCGCGAGCGCCTTGCCCCAGTGCAGGTGTGGCGACGTCAGGAACAGCACGACGGCCGATGCGTTCATCACGCCCGCGAGCGCGTTCTTCGTCGACATCGCGTGGCGCGGCGACAGGCCGGCCATCGTCAGCACGGCCATCATCAGGAAGCCGAGGCCGCCGCCGAAGTAGCCGCCGTAGATCGCGATCATGAACTGCGAGAGCGCAGCGGGGATGGTGCCGAGGTGGGCCGTGCCTTCGCCCGGCTTGCGGAAAAAGCTGCCCCACGCGAACACGATCGTCGCGAACAGCACGAGCCACGGCACGAGGCGCGAGAAGATCGACGACGGGGTCTTCAGCAACAGCAGCCCGCCGAGCGCACCGCCGATCACGCTGATGATGAACATCGCGCGAAACGACAGCCTGCCGACGCCGCGCACCATCTTGCGGCTCGCCCAGCCGGTCGTGACCTGCGCGGGAAACAGAGCGACCGTCGACGTGATGTTCGCCGCGAGCGGCGACATGCCCGACACGATCAGCGCGGGCAGCGTGACGAACGAGCCGCCGCCGGCCAGGGTGTTCTGCAGTCCGGCCCACAGGCCGGCGAGGATGACGAGAGCGAGCATAGGAGCGGGAGCGGAAGGTGGCGGGGCTCACCTGCCGGAAGCGGGCAGGCGTAGCGAACGCACGATGGTAATGCAGGACCGCGGGCGGCGTGAACGGGTGCGTTCGCGGTGTCGTCGCGAGCCTTCCCGGCCGGTGCAAGCGACGATGCCGCACCGCCCGCGACCAAGGTCGAGGATGGCCCGGGCGGGCGGACAGGCGGTCTTACGACGTCGCGCGGCCAATGTCGGATTGTCGAACGGCGCGCGCGAAATAGACTGGTTGATGAGCGGCGGGAAAGAACCGGCAGGGTTGGGGGTCAGCCGGCGTCCGGTGCGCTCGGGAACGCAGTTCCTGTTGACGGGTTCGATTCCGGCCACGCGGTGCCGGCGCGTCGGAATCGGGCCGCCTTTCCTCGGGGGACACGCATGGGCGCCGGCGGGCGAACAGGCGACCGGGTGTCGATCGCGGCCACGCGACGGCGCTTCGTTGCCGTTGCTCCGCCGCATCGGCGGAGCAAATGAATGTCGCAGTCGGGATGGTGCGCCGCGTGTGCCACGCGACGTACGATCGCCGTTGCTCGAACGCCTCGCGACCGTCAGCCATTGGCCGGTTAGCGCGGGCGAACGGGCGTGAGAGAACAACCATGAGAAAGTCGTTTCGCGGGGTCGGCCCGAGTGTGGCCGTCTGCCTGATCTGTACCGCATGTTTCGCCGCATCTCCGGCGGCCGCCTACACGCCGGGCGGTACACGGCACGCGCATCCGTTGCGCAGCGCGCCGGCGCTTTCGACCGTGACCGTCCAGCCGACGGCGAACGGCGGCGACCAGGCCGATGCGCTGCAGGCTGCGTTCGATGCATTGCAGCCGGGCCAGCGCCTCGTGCTCGCGCCGGGACGCTACACCGTCGGCCGGTCGCTGACGGTGTCCAGGGCGAACGTCGTGATCTCGGGCTATGGCGCGACGCTGGTTGCGACCAACCCGGCTGATCAGACCATCGTGATGAGCGGCAGCGGTTCGACGCTCGTCGGCGTCACGCTGGTCGGCACGGGCACGACGCGGCTGACGACGCCCGCCTCGACGAAGGTCGAGGTGACGGGCGCCGGCGTCCAGGTGCTCGGCGTGACGATCCAGGGTGGCGCCAGCGCAGGGATCTTCGTGTTCGGCGGCAGCAGCGTGGCGATCGTGGGCAACACCGTGGAGGCGACGCTGGCCGACGGCATCCACACTACGTACGGCTCGACCAACGTGCTGGTGCGCGGCAATACGGTGAAGAACACCGGGGACGACCTGATCGCCGTCGTCAGCTACCAGGCCGACGGCCGCCTCAGCGCCAACGTGCTGATCGACGGGAATACGGTGTCGGGCAACTACTGGGGGCGGGGCATCTCCGTGGTCGGCGGGCGGACCGTGACGATTTCGAACAACACCGTCAGCGGCGTGCAGAAGGCGGCCGGCATCCTGGTCGCGCAGGAGGATAGCTGGAAGACCTACGGCGTGTCGGACGTCGTGATCGAGAACAACGTCGTCGGCGCGATCCAGGACGGCACGAATGCGAACAACGGCCTGCCGCCTACCCACCAGGCCGCGATCGAGCTCGATACCTGGTCGGGGACGGTGTCATACGTCGTCGTGAAGGGCAACCGCGTATCGGGCTCGGGCTATGACGGCTTCCGGGCGTTGGGGAACGTCTGCCATTTCGCGGTGGCCGACACGGCGCTCGCGTCGATCGCCGGCATGCCGGTGTCGCTGCTGACGAACAACTGCCCGGCCGCCGATATCGTCGCGTACGGCAATTCACTGGGCGGCGTGGCGCTGGCGTCGCCGGTCGGCGCTTCCCCGTCCGGGACGATTCCGGCCGGCGGCGCGGTGACGTCGGGGATGCCGGCGGTGCGCACGAGCCTGATGCAGGCGAATGGCGCGCCCGCATCGGCGCGGAACTGACGATGTTCGCGACGCGCCCCCGGCCGTGCCATCGAACGGGGCGCTGCGCTATGCGTTCGGGGGCGCGGTTGCCCCCGGCGCCGTGGCGTCGTCCCCGGCGTCCGGATAGACGATCGTGCCGTCAGGCCGGATCACCGCGCCGGCCGTCAGGTGCGCGGGTTCCACGCGGTGGGAGCCCATGATGTGCAGCACCGTTTCGCCGCGCGCGATCAGGTAGTCGGACACGATCCGCCGGTGGCAGCGCCACCACACCGCTTCCGAGCACCTGATCGCGCAGCGCTGCCCGTGTTCAGCGACGATAGCCGCTTCCGCCTGGCGACGTGTGCCCGACGCCGCCGCCACACGGCTTCGCGCCAGTATGTGCGGTGGTTGTTGCTCAAGCGCTCGTCAGGACGACATGGCTGCGCGGGATGCCCATGATCCGGTCGCCGATGTCCATTCCCCATTCGGTCATGTCGATGCCCTGACTCAATTGTTCAGCCTGCCAACGCGACAGGGCTGCATCGATGTCGGAATCCGCGGATTGCAGCGCCGTGGCCAACGTCAATGCGTTCGCGGCTGCCTTGGCGGTACTGCCCGCGGTATGAGGGCGCGGAACGAAGGCGGCGTCGCCCAGCAGGATCGCTCTGCCATACACCATCTGCTTCACCTGCAGATCCAGGATGGCCTGGACGAACGGTTCGTGGGTGGCATCGACCAACGTCTGGAAAGTCGGCGCGAGAAGCGCCTTCGACGCCTGCGTCAGGCGAGCAAGGTCTTCGTCTTTCAATGCGCCCGGAGGCAGCGAAAACGAGTGGCGTATCCCGGAGCGGTCGGTCAATAACGATGAGAGTTCTTCGCCGTGGGCAACCTTCCGGTACCACACCCAGTTCCAGCGCCGCTGACCTTCCTGCGTCGACAGGTCTTCGCCCGGGACGAGATATTCGAGCATCAGGTGGCCGGGGCCCTGCTGGAAGGCAAAGGTTCCCTTGAGAACATCCGCGGCGCTTGCCGGGAGTGCTGCTTCAGGAACGAGCCCGCGCCACGCGACATATCCGGCGTAGGTGGGTGCCAGGCCAGCAGAAACTTGTTCTCGGACCGTGGAGCGTGCGCCGTCCGCGCCGACGAGCAGATCGCCGGTTTCGATGCGGCCGCTGGCAAAGCAGGCGGTGATCCGGTCGCCGTCCTCTTCAAAGCGGACGAAGCGCTCGCCCGGATGAAAGACCTGCGCGGGCAGGTGCGCCTTCATCGTGCCGTAGAGCATGTTCCAGGACGTCTGGGTCTGCGGCATGAAGCTGCGCTGAATGACGCGATCGGTACGGTCCAGGTAGATGCGGTCGCCCGACCGCACGCCGAGCGCGGCGCCGGTCTGAATTCCGGCGAAATGAAACGCCGACAGGACGTCACCCTGCAACACGATTCCACCCCCTCGGCTGTCCAGTTCACTCGGGGAGCGCTCGAAGATGTCGACGTCCCACCCCGCGGCTTGCAGCGTCGTTGCAGTAAAGAGCCCGCCGAGCGAGCCGCCGATGATCAGTGCGCGCGGCCTGGCTTTTGTGGTGGCGACCATGAGTCTCTCCAAACGAGTAGCGTGTGTTGTGCTTGGCGCGCATGCCCGATTCCGCGAATCGAGCGTGCGCGCTTGCGTTCACCTGCAGGGGGCGATTCAGACGGCGGCTTTGGCGGTTGTGTCGCCGGTGGCATGTCGAAGCACTTCAGCGAGTACCGAAACCGGTTGTGCACCGCTAACCGGAACGCCGCCCACACGGATTGTCGGCACCGACCGAATGCCGGCCGCCCCGGCCCGCAGTTCGTCGGCAACGACTTCGCGCTCGCCGTCGTTCGTCGCCAGGAAATCGCGCACTTCGTCAGCGTCGAAACCCGTCCTTTCCGCGAGGCTGACCAAAACCTCGGCCATGCCGATGTCCCGTCCGTCGGAAAAGTAGGCAGAGAAAACCGCCTCGAACAGTGCTTCGGTCCTGGCCGCATCTCCCTTGGACTGAGCGAGGAACATCAGGCGATGGGCAAGCCGCGTGTTGGGCGTGACCGCTACGCGGTCGTAGTTGAATTCGACACCTGCGCGTTTGCCCGCCAGCGTGACGTCGGCATCCATTGCCTGCGAACGTGCCCAGCTTCCGAATTTGGCGCTGCGATAGGCTTTTCGATCGATTCCGTCCTTGGGCATGGTCGGATTGAGTTCATACGGAAGGTACTTGATGGCCGGTGCGACGGCCAGGTTGGCCTCCCGGAGCGCTGCCTTGAGATGTGCGTGGCCGATCCAGCACCACGGGCAGATGAAGTCGTACGTGACCTGGATGTCGAGCGGATTCATTTGGAGGCTCCTTGCGTTGACGGTTCAAGCACTTTAGGCTTTGCGTCAGGGTAAAGGAATATGAACCAGTCGCAAACCAGCATTGCGGTGCGCGCAAAGATAAAGGACATGGCGTGGACAAGCTTCTTGCGTTGCGGGCATTCATCGACGTCGCGGAAACGGGGGGCTTTTCGAAGGCGGCTCGCCGCATGGGGGTGGCCACTTCGTCGGTGACGCGCCTGATGGACGCGTTGGAGAAGTCTCTTGGCAGCGCGTTGCTGACTCGCACGACGCGTCACGTGACGTTGACGGATGCCGGTTCCGCGTATCTGGAGCAGATCACGCGCGTGCTGTCGGACCTCGACGAAGCCGACGGGAGTGTGTCCGACACGGGTGCCGACGCGGTTGGACCGCTGCGTGTTTCGATGCCCGTGACTTTCGGGCGCCTGTGCCTGGGGCCGCACATCGCCGGCTTCCTGCAGCAGCATCCCCGCGTATCCCTGGATCTGGTGCTGTCGGATGCGTACCTGGATCTGGCGACCGAGCGAATTGACGTTGCGGTGCGCATCGGCACACCTGCAAACCAGCCGAATCTGATCGTCAATCGCTTGGCGGAACATCATCGCTATGTCGTCGCGAGTCGTGACTATCTGGAAAGCAACGGAATGCCCGCTTCTCCGGACGATCTGCGAAACCATCAATGCCTGCGTTTTGCGTACCAGGCGGCCGTGCAGCGTTGGTCGTTCACCCGCGCAGGCAGCACCGAGCATGTCGAGATCAACGGCAGACTTTCGGTGAACAACTCGGACGTGCTGCGCGAGGCCGTGATCAGCGGGTTTGGCATCGCACTGCTTCCCCAATGGCTCGTCGAAGAGGATGTGATGGCGGGGCGGCTCACGCGTCTTTTCGAAGACTACTCGATCAACCCGCTCGACCAGACCGTCTGCGTTTATGCCGCCTATCTTCCGAATCGCCGCCACTCGCGCAAAGTGCATGCGTTGCTTGAATTTCTTCGACATCGAATCACGCACTCCGGCGCGTTCTCGGATGCGTCGAGCTAGGCCGCGATCTCGCGCGGGTCCACGCTCCGGCGGGGCCGGCCACCCGAAGCCGCAAAAACGCGCGCTTCGGCCACGACACTGCCCGATTTAACGCTTCATTACGATGGGCCGTCCGGAAAGGTGCTAGATTTGCGCATCGATATTTCGCAAGGCGGAGAGGGCAGGCAGATGTTGAAGAAACTGGCGGGGATGGCCGTGGTGGTCGGTGCGGCGGCGGTGGTGTCGCTGCCGGCGGTGGCAGGCGACACGAACAACGCACTGGGCGGCGCGCTGGGTGGCGTCGCCGGCGCGGCGGTCGGTAACGCGATTGGCGGCAGCACGGGCACCGTGATCGGCGGGGCAGTGGGCGGTGGCGCCGGTGGTGCGGTGACGTCGAACAAACACGAACGCACGGGCGCGATCGTCGGCGGCGCACTGGGCGGCGGCGCAGGCGCCGCTGCGGGC
>NZ_JAAGPC010000155.1:0-20953 GCF_017104595.1 Burkholderia sp. Tr-20390
CCCCGCGCGCAACCGGCGTCGCGGCCGCGGGCGGCGCGTCGAACGCAAGACGCCCGGGCGTGCGCTCGGGCGTCGTATCGAACTCGAGCCGCTTCGGCTCGTCGGACGGATTCGTCATCGCTGCTTCCTGCCCGGCGCGGCGGTCTCCCGCCGGCCGAGCTGCCGCCAGTCAGACCGCGCCGCCGTACGCGCGCACGAAGTCGCCCAGGCCACGGTTGTAGCCGGCGCCGACCGCCTTGAACATGAAGTGGCCGTCGCGGCGATAGAAGCTGCCGACCTGCACCGACGTCTCCATCGAGAAGTCTTCCTCGAGCGCGTACTTCGCGATCACCGCGCCCGACACTTCATCGGCGATCTGGATGTAGCTGTTGCGCACCTGGCCGAAATTCTGGCGACGCGCTTCAGCCTGGTCGATCGTCACCACCACCGAGATTTCCTCGACCTCGGCTGCGAGCTTCGTCATGTCGATGAAGATCACCTCGTCGTCACCGTCGCCGCTGCCCGTGCGGTTGTCGCCGCTATGCACGACACCCAGGCACTTCGACGCGGGCATCCCGCGCTTCGGGAAATCGTCGCCCGGCTGGATGAACGTGTCCTTGCGCTCCATCGTGCGCACTTCGCTGTTGTAGAACACGAAGTGCTGATCCGAGATCAGCTTCGGATTGCTTTGCGCGTCGTACTTGCACAGGAACACCGACACGTCGAGATCGAAGTCCGTACCCGTGTCCGTCGCGTTCGCATCCCAACCGAGACCGATGCGGAACTTCTGCGTGCCGGGCGCTTCCTTCGACAGGTTGACGCGACCGCCTTTCGACAAATTGATCATCTGAACCTCTTCTGCTGGAACCGCCGTTGTGCCGGCGGCAATGCCGGGCCGCCCTGCGCGGCCCCTCGTTGATGGTGTTCGACCCGCGCGTGACGCGGGGTCACTCGCCCGCTACAGCCGTGCGGTCTTCCTTGCGTTGCACGACGATCGACGACCACACGGCCGCCGCGATCATCGCCGCGCCGACCAGGCCGGTGATGACCTCGGGCACCTCGAACTTCACGCCGAGGAACATGATCGTTGCGAGCGCACCGATTGCCCAGAACGCGCCGTGTTCGAGATAGCGGTATTGCGCGAGCGTGCCCTTTTTCAGCAGCACGAGCGTCATCTCCCGGATATAGGCCGCGCCGACGCCGAGGCCGAGCGCGATCAGGAAGATGTTGTTCGACAGCGCGAATGCGCCGATCACGCCGTCGAAGCTGAACGACGAATCGAGCACTTCGAGATACATGAAACCCGCGACGCCTTCGCGCACCACGCGCGTGCCCGTCTCCTCGCCGCCGATCAGGTCGCCGATGCCGTGCGCGATCACGAAGCTGATCACGCCGAACGCCCCTGCAAGCAGGAAGGCCACCTGCTCGGCTGCCGGCACGTAGAGCGACGCGACGATGATGATCGCGAGCGTCAGCGCCACTTCCAGCGCCGTGATGCGGCCGAGGTGGCTCATCGGGCCTTCCAGGAAGCCGATCCAGTGCTCGTCCTTCTCGGTGTCGAGCATGAACTTGAAGAACACCATCAGCAGGAACGCGCCGCCGAATGCGGAGACCTGGTGATGCGCGGACGTGAGGATCGACGCGTATTGCGCCGGCGACTCGATCGCGAGCTTCAGCGCGTCCCACATGCCGATGTGGCCGATCACCGCGACGATCAGCAGCGGGAACACGAGCCGCATGCCGAACACGGCGACCGGCAGGCCGAACACCATGAAGCGGTTGCGCCACTTCTCCGACCAGTTCTTGAGCACCGAGGCGTTGACGACCGCGTTGTCGAGCGACAACGAGATTTCGAGCACCGACAGGACCGCGACGATCAGCATGTCCTTCACGCCGCCGAGGAGATAGGCCGCGATCAGCGCGAGCACCGTGAGCGACAACGGGATCTTGAAGTCTTTCAACATGATGGGGGTAATCGAGTTCGGGATAAGAGGCGGGCGGGCTGCGCTTACTTCGTGCGGACCCAGTTGCAGAATTCCTGCGTGATCAGTTGTTCGTAGATCTGTTCGTCGCTGACGTCGAGCGATTCGAGATGCAGGAAGCCGACGTTCGGCATCTCGTCCGCGACTTCCGCGAGGAAGCCGAATTCGCTCGGATCGCCGACGCCGACGAGCGACCAGTACAGCGGGTAGTGCTGCGACTCGGCGAGCAGCTGGCGCACGCGCTTGCGGTCGTTCTTCGGGTTCTGGCCGTCGGTAACGAACAGCACCCATGCGGGCAGATGGCCGTTCACCGGCGCGGCGGCGGCCGGCGTGGGCGCCTCGTCCGCGCCGCCGAACAGCCGGCTCAGGAAGCCGCGCTTCTCTTCGCGCTTCGGCGACGGCGCCGGCGCACGGAAGAAGAAGTCGACGATGTCGTTCATCACCGGCGCGTACTGCGTGCCGCCCCACTTGTCGATCCGCGCGTTGAGCACGTGGTCGGAAATATACGAACCGTAGTTGTCCGGCGTTGCGGTCGGCAGGCGGTCGTAGCCTTCGGTGAAGGTCCACGTGTCGACTTCGCCGTTGTCGTCGAACTTCAGTGCGATGCCGAGAATCCGGTCGTGCGTGTCCTGGATCACGCCCGACTGGTACAGCGGCTTCGCGGAGCCGGAGATGTCGAGCGCCGCCCCGACGCGCACGACGGGCGGCTTCAGGATCTGGCGTTTTTCGAGGACGATCGCGACCTTCGCCGCGCGTTTCTCAAGCGTAATCATGCGGTGTTCTCTCGGTTCTTTCAGTTGTGCTTCGGAGCGAATCGGGTGATCAGGTCCTGTTCGAGCTGGCGCAGGCGCGGTGCGTCCTGCTCACGCTGGCGACGGCCGTCGGCGATGATCTGCGTGATGTCGTCGAATGCGCCGAACAGCTGCTGCTGCGCGTATTCGAACGTGTCGGTCGAGATCACCGGGCGCTGGCTCAGCTTCGCGACTTCCTGCGCGTTCTGGCGGTTCAGGTCGGCCTGCGCGCGGATCGCCTCGTCGGCCGCGTCGTACGTCGCATTGGCGAGCGCCGCCGCGCGCTTCGTGCTGAGCTGCTCGAGGTAGAGCGCGAACGCATTGGTCCACGCGGGGATCAGCACGGTCTTGATCGTCATGAACTTCGACGTCAGCGTGCGTTTCTGGTCCTGCTCCATCCGGATCTGCGGCGCGAGCTGCTTCGACATCAGCATCGCGCGGTCGAGGTCGTCGAGCTTGCTTTCGAGCGCGTCGACCTTGCGCTTCACGTCGAGCAGGCGCTGTGCGGCGAACGCGTCGTCCACCGGCTGCTGGCCGGCCGCGAGATGCGCACGCAGCGCCGCGAGCGCCGTCTCGCCGTGCGCCTTCGACTGCGCGAGCGCCTGGTGCAGCGCGTAGTTGTCGTTGTACATCCGCTCGAGCTCGTCGATGCCGGCCTTCTGGCGCTGCGCATGGTTCTCGAGCTCGACGACGAGCGTGTCCATCCGCTTGCTCACCGACTCGTATTGCGACAGCAGCTTCTCCTTGGTCGAGCGGAACAGCCGCGTGACCTGCGTGAGCAGCCCGCCCTTGTCGGCGCCGCGCGGGTCGAGCCCCTTCGCGGTCGCGATCAGTTCGTTGAGCTTGTCGCCGAACTGGTCGGCATCCGACGCGCGGACGCTGGCGAGAATCTGCTGGGAGAAGGCGGCGATCCGCGTGCCCTGCGTCGCGCCGAGCTGGTCGATCTCGTCGACGGTGATCAGGCGGACGTTCTCAGTCGGGCGTGCCGCCGGCACGGCAACGGCGGCGGCAGGCACGGTGACGGGCGCTGCAACGGGTGACGAAGACGGGGTGGAAGGACGATCGCTGACCGCATCGGAGTTCTTGTCGTCGAAGAGCGGCTTCATGTGGCTACCACGTTTCCTTTTCGGCTTTCTGCTGCGTGTTGTCATGCGCGCGAGGCGCGCATCCGCGATTGCCGCCGTGCTCTCTCACGTGCGGCAGACGGACAATAAATGGCCCGAGCGCCTTGCGTCAAGGGAAGGAATTCTTTCAATTTCCATTCATTTTGTAATGTACTGGGTAGACGCGAAGCCCGATCGTCGCTGCTTCTGCCGTCATGCATGCCGGCCACGCAAGATTCGAGCGCGTCGAAACTTACATGTCAGATCAATGTGAAAGAGAAATGAAACCGCCTGTTCCGGCAGGTTTCAGACGACGCGCCTACGTGGACGAGACGCGCGAGCGCCGATCGCGCGCTACCGATCCTGCACGCGATTCATCCCGAGCCGGGGCAGGAAGAACGGCACCGATCGGTCACGAATCGTGAAATCCCACCGCCCTTCGATGTCCGCGAACGTCGCGCTGAAATGCCGGTCGTCGGCCCACGTCATGTCGTCCAGATGGCACGATGCGTACATCGCGCCGACCGTGCGCCGCGCGAGTTCCTTCAACGGATCCTTCGACACGAGCGTGAACGTGACGGCCTCCTCGAACAGGCAGTCGTAGTCGGTGACGAGCAGATAGGCGTCCGGCGTCTCGAACTGGCGAAGCAGCACATAGCCGGAAACGGTGAGGCCGCAACGTTCGTCGTTCACGAGCACATGCGTGCGCGATGGCCACGTTTCATACGAGCCGTCGTGCGTTTCGAGCGTGAAGCGCTCGATCGGCTTCATCGCCGGGCCAGTTGGCGAGAGATATGTTCCCGAAGCATCGCCGCGTCAGTTCGCGGCCTTGCGATACAGCGCGACGTAGCCCGCGAGCATCAACAGCAGCGACCCGCTGACGCGGTTCAGCCACTTCTCCCCCGCGGCCTTCCACACGCGCACCGAATGCACGCCGAGCAGTGCATAGCCGGTCATCCCGATAACGTCGATCGCGACGATCGTCGCCGCGAGGATCGCGTACTGCGGCGCGATCGCGTGCGACCGGTCGACGAACTGCGGCAGCAGCGCGGACATGAACAGGTAGTATTTCGGGTTGCTCATCGCGACGAAAAAGCTCTTCAGGAACGCGGTCCGGTGATCGGGCGTCGCGTGATCGAGCGCCTGTGCAGCGGCGGAACCGCCGGATGACAGCAGCATCCGCACGCCGACATAGGCGAGCCACGCCGCACCGGCCAGCTTCAGCGTGACGAAGGCCGTTTCCGACGCGTCGAGCAGCATCCCGAGACCGCACCCGACCAGCGCAACGAGCACGACATCGGCCGTGACAGCGCCCAGCATGCCGACCATCGCGTGGCGCAACCCGTACCGCGAACCGTTGCTCATCGCGAGCAACACCGTCGGTCCGGGCGTCGCGACGCCAACGGACAGGATCAGGGCAAAAGCGAGCAAGGCGGACAGCGACATGGCAGGGCGTTCCTGTTGAGCAAAGGGCTGGAAACTGCCGGCGGACGGAGCATGATCGCATGATGGCGCGACCGCCCGCTCGACGGTTGTCTAGCGGCCCGCCGACCTCGCACCGCGTCCGATTTGCATGGATCGTCGGACGGAGTGGCGGACTGCCCCCAGAGTTTGCTATACTCTCGGTCTTCCGGAGAGATGGATGAGTGGTTTAAGTCGCACGCCTGGAAAGCGTGTATAGGTTAATCGCCTATCGGGGGTTCGAATCCCCCTCTCTCCGCCAGAACGTTGCGAGAAACCCCGTAAAATCAATGATTTGCGGGGTTTTTTGTTTTTCGACCCACAATCCGACTATCAAATCGCTCCCAAACTCGCGGGGCTTCGCTGTATGCTAGTCGCTGGACGCGCGATCGGGCTTCCCGCCTTGTTCGCGGGCGTTCGTCAACACCGGGCAGAAGCCGTGTTCGCTGCCCTTCTCTCAGCTAAACAAGCCACTCAATAATGAATACAGACGCGCTCGGGGAAGCCAAATTTATTGTCGAGTTTGCGGCCCTCCAAGAGGGCGACATCCTGTTGACCGCACAAACCACGGGGATTAGCAAAGCTGTCCGCGTCGCCTCAAAAAGCGACTATTCGCATGCGATCCTGTATGTCGGTGGCGGAAGCTATATTCATTCCGATGGTGACGGAGTTCACGCCGCGAACATTCAAAGACTGCTCTTTGAAACGCCTGAGCATTGCGCCGTACTGCGACCCAAGCAAGATGTAAGTCCGATTGTGATCGCAGACGCGATTAACTTCGCTAGAAACGAAGTCGGGAAGGAGTACTCGGTCAAGGCTGCAATTCGGACAAAAATTGGCGGCGAGACCAGACCCAATCACGACGAAAATCGCCAGTTCTGTTCGCGATTGGTAGCGCAAGCATACGAGTCTGCAGGTCTAAAGCTCGTCGAGAACAGTCTCTATTGCTTTCCTCACGAGCTCGCGAAATCGGACGCTCTTGCCGTTGTCCCGAACTGCGTTCGGCAGGCTATGCCTGAGGAACTTGAAATGGCGCGCTCGGAAAACCCTATAGCGCGACAGGCTCAGATTATGAACGACATTCTGAAGCAGTTCCGTATCGTTTCGAAGTCAGACATCCAAACGTTTCAGCAGTTGGCCCAGTTCGTCTTCGACAATCCACATTTCGATGACGATTTGACAAAAATCGTCGAGGATTCCGGTTTCTGGGACTTGTGGCGCTACGATATGGAAAGGAACCCGTGGCGCTATGACGGTGAAATTTTTTGGAGCACGGGCATCCAGAAAGATCGACTCGCCGTAGGTGCTGAGTTTGAGCGACAGGAAGCCCTCAAGATGATCGAGCGTTACACCTTGGTGAGGCAATCGTATGCACTTGCTTTCTCGCATCGACCGCTGAAATATTTCCGGCGAGAAATCGAGCTTTACGAGACTCTGATCACAGTGCATCAAAAGCGCGTTGACGCGTGCAATTTTGTTCTCGACAAGATTGCCAACGGCTAACCGCGCGAGCTAGTCGCGGGCTGCCGACCATGACGAAGATAAATAGGCGACCGGGGAGCTGCCGTGCCGACTGCTGCCCTAAACGTGGTAGATAACTGCAGCCGGGCTTGTTGATTGCCAGTCACGATTGGCTCTCGGTCAGAGCAACAGGTGCGCTGCGCATGCACGCTTTACGGTCGCCGTTCCCACACCGAACTTCTCGGCAGTCTCCCGAATGCTCGCGCCGCTTTCAGCGCGCCATGCCTTGATGGCTGCGTAGTCGTGGGATCGCGCGCCCCCTTGTATTTCCCTTCCGCCTTCGCGATCGCGACACCGCGGCGCTGCTTCTCTGCACGGTTGCGGTAGTCGGCTTCGCCCTGTGCGGCCAAGCCAGCACCACGTCGAGCCCGAACGGCTCCAGTACCTGCAACCGCGCTCGAGAGCAGTTAGTCAGCAGACAACCGGTATTCAAACGCGTCAACGGGCAGCACAGTCGCTTCGTCCAACTGCTTCTTAATCTCAGCGCCGCCGGGAAAGCCTTTCAGCATATTGAGATAATTGCGTACTGCGCCATTGATCCCTGCGAGGCACGCCTTGGACTTGACCCAGTTTTGAGGGCTGAACACCCGGTTACCGGCTTGGGGTTCGTTCGCCGCTGCCTCAAGCGCCATGTTCAGGCATGTCCCGGCGATCCGTACGATCTGGTCGACCATGCCGAACTGCTGGGCAGATGCTAGAGCCCTGTGAGCACTGGGAACACGGTCGGACTGGTTGCTTGAAATTGCGAAGATTATCGCTACTGCGTACAGATGGTGGTATGGAGCGTACGCCTTCATCGCCAAGAGCGTTTCATTCAGGCTAAGCGGATTCTCCGGCACCCAGGCAGCCAGTATTTCGTTCATCCACGTATTGAGGGCACTGACGTTTTCGGGCGGGTAATCCTTGTTCTTGAAAAGGGTTTCGAAATACTTGTCAAAAATTTTCGTCTCGCCATAGGAGAGGTTTGGGCGCAAGGTCTGCCACGCGACCAAATTCTTCGCGAAAGACGATAGGTCCACCACAAGTTTCTTGTCTTTATCGGCCGGGGCCGTCTCGCCGCGCTTGGTTATGAAATAGCCAGTCGGGTAGCGCAGCTCATACGCTTTCTTGATGGAAAGTACGCGTTTGTCGTTGCTGCGAAGATCGCGCGCCTTTACCGCGCTTTGCGAGTTGGTGTAGATCGAAATCTTGTCGGCCCGGTCACGCTGGGGGATTTCGTAGAATCGAAACAGGATGAATGCATCGTCCACCTTCTTGACCGTTTCGCTACACGACAGGATCGTATTCAGCGATTGACATCCGTTGACGATGCTAAGCCCCCAGAGAGAAAGTGTGTCGTTTTCCAAGGTCAGCTTGTTGCAAAGTGCCGTCACTCCGTTGTGGAAGAAGAAGAAATCGCTGCGCTTGTCACCCAAAATTGAACTGCGAATGCCTTTGTTGACAGCATTGCTCGACCCCAAACTTTGACGCACGTTTTTTTGAAACAGCGTGCCGTCCTTGATGCCTGGAAGCTTCACGCACTCCTTCAACGGCAGCGCGGCGATAAGAACTGGCGTCCCAGCGATTTCATGGTACATGTGTTTGACGCCCGCCAGCGGAAGTTTGTAGTTGATACTGGGATTGTCCGCCTCAATTGCATAGTCGTAGCGCCGCCTGAGTTCGTCGGCGTCAATGACATGAATGGTGGCATCAAAGGCTTCATTCTCACTTAGCTTTGCCAATTCCTCCTGGAAAGCCAGAAGGTCATGTTGAGCGGCCTCGGTCAGTGTTCCGGTCGTAACCAGTTCGAACGACACTTCGTAATCCTCTTCGAATGCATCGGCCAACTCGCGAAGCTTTCTTGCAAGCTTCGGGTTAGCAACGTTCTGAAGCCGAGCAAGGTCTTTGATTTGCAGCCACGACGACAGGACTTCACGAAGAGGTTCGGCATCGACTGTGCCGCCCTGAACGAACTTCCCTTGAATTATGCGCACCAACGATTTGTCATCGTCCACGATTAGCGCATCAATTTGCTTGTCATCCGCACCGTCGGTGATGTCGTCACGTGTCTCGTTCATGTCACGGAACAGAATATTCCGCAGATACCATGCGACGAAGCGTTGCCCGTCGTTCGCAAAATTGTGCTGAAAGAAGTCGGTTGCAATCTGTTTTTGAATGAGTTCGTACATTTGCTACCCGATGAAAGCGGATGTGGAGTGAAACGGCACCTGCGTTCAATGTTTGTGCAGGCCAAGTTTATCGAAGAGCACCCTGTTTCGCCGCTTGGCATCGCGAAGCAACTTGTCGTACGAGATGATCTCGATTGATCCGTTGCCACCTGGCAGGGTATAGAAGTAGCCTTCGTTGTCAGCAGTGCGGTGGTAACGCATGGCCACTTGTCGTTGCAGCGTCGGCGTTAAATCTGCTATGAGGTACCCGGTATATCTCAGGCGGTCCGGATTGATCAGGCGGCCGTCAATGTCTTTGACACCACCCTGATCTATCTCCACGAAACGCTGGATGATCTGGTCGGCTGGGTCCTTGTCATAATCGTCTCGACCAGGTCGCTTGAACTCAACTATAACGACTCCGCCGCCGGGTAAGTTTTCCGGCTCTGCCACTCCGATAGGGGTGTCGTAGAAAAACGCAAAAATGTCCGGCTCCTTTCCGGATGTTCCTTGAAGCCCAGGGACCTTGTTCAGCTTCTTGTCGGAAGTCAGAAGGGTGTGAAAACAGAGGCGTTCATCGATCAGCCAAAGATTTTGCTGGTCGAGGAAGATATCTTTTGACGACACTCCCATCGGGAAGATCATTTTGTGCAACACCTTCTCGAACGGGTATTTGCCATCGTGCTGTACCCGCTTGAGACTTTGGTCAACCAGATCGAGGATTGTTCGACGATGCGCGACATAGTCAGCCAGTTTGGCCTTGCCCACATCGTTAATCTGCTCCATTAGCCCCTTGATGCGTTCCTGATAGGTATCAAACGATTCTTTTTCAATGAGAGCAGCCACATGGCGCTCCTCCGTGCGGATGGTGTCTTCAATTGCTCGGCGAATATGAAGCAGCGCTTCATCCAGCTGCTCGTCATTAAGGCCGGGCTGCACACGCTGCTCAAGCAACGGACGGTACTTATCCTGGGTTAATACCCTGTACTCTGGTGCATGCTCAATAAATCGAGTGATCTGTTCGATCTTCTCTTCGTTAGTGACCTTGAGATCGGCGGCAAGTACCGACCTGAGCGTCGCCACCAGCGCCTTGTTAAGGGCATGGCGGGAGACCAGAGTCTGCTCAAGCTCCGGCTCTTCCTCAGACTGAAATGCAATCTTTGTCCGCTCCTGATTCGCGTGGTCGTCCAGATACTCCCCGGTGACCAGGACGATCAGCGTGTATGCTTCCTGCGCTTCATCTACAAGTCGTTCAGGAAGCTCTGGAAGGAGGTCGCGCAATTTCGACGTCGTCACATCACGGCCGTTGGCACACAAGTGATATTCGTGTCGAGCACGACCGTCTCTGTGGCGAAACGCCTGGAGGGCAAAGGTATGCCCATGCACATCGAAGAAGCGCTCTTGAATGTGCGGCTGAACCGAGGAGTTAAATAGCTCGTGCAGGTCGATCGACGCTCGCCCCGGAGATTCGAGGATCGTCTGGGGGCAGGACCGCGCTGCAAACCGGATCAGGAAGTGCGCAACGATGCGCTCGGCAACTATTGCGGGATCGGTTGGCCAGGCAACACGATAACGATTTGCAAGCCCGGTTACGCGAAGCTTGGTCCCGGTTGGCGCATGAATCGGTGTGATCTTGTCCGCACCGTTCAGTTCTTCGGTAATGGAAAAATTGAAGTTCCGGGCGAAATGCTTTCCGTCCCGCTCAAACACGCTACTAACATCGCAGTGACTGAAGACCTTGAGAAAGGTAAATCGACCAACGCCCTTTCCTCCAACCTTGATCTTCGAAAGCGTATACGCTTCCCCGAAGCAGGCGATGTTGAGTTCGTTGAAGCCCACTCCATCATCGACCACTTCGAAGCCGTTTATAACGAATGTGTCGTCACCCCCGGCTCGGGCCAGATCGCCGGATAAAAGCAGTTTGATCGTTATCGATCCAGCTGTCGCACTGCCATACTTTTCCTCAATGGCATCTATAGCGTTAGATACCGCCTCAAACAGCGGCATGAGCCCTCGCGATGGAGCCAGATCGAGCCGATCAACCAATCCCCGGACGTTTGTGAGCATGGCACTCCTCATTCTGATTCTCTGTCGCCCGCTGCCAAGACTCGAAGTCCATAGCGCGCGATCTGTGGATCATAATACCGACCGCTGCCGTTCGCGACCGATTTTCGCGATATACAATCTGCGGCAGTCGATCGATACGGCCACCGTCACGCATGCTGATCGGTTGCACATGCTCGCTTGACCGTCGCCGTCGCCACGCCGAATTTTTCGGCAGTCTCACGAATGCTCGCACCGTGCTCTTCCCTCCATGCTTTGATCGCCGCGTAGTCGTGTGAACGCGCGCGGCCCCTGTATTTCCCAGCCGCCTTCGCGATCGCAACGCCCCGGCGCTGCATCTCAGCGCGATTCTTGTAGTCGGCCTCGCCCTGTGCGGCCATGAACGCCAGCACGGCGTCGCGCGTCGCTTTCTCAATGGGGTCTTTCGCCTTTCCGTCGAACACCATCCCGTTGAGCGTGCATTCGACACGAACGCCAAGGTCCATGAGTCGGCGCATAGTCCGGTGCAGCTCGTCATAGCGGCGGCTGATGCGATCGAGCCAGCGCACGATCAGCACGCCGCCGTGGCGCAGATCATGCTCGGCTTTGCACCACTGTTCCCGCGCGTCGGGCGCGACGTGGTAGCCGCTCACGCCCTCGTCGATGAAAACGTCCTTGTCCTGCACGCCGTGGGCTTTGGCATCGTCGTACTGGCTTACTGAGGACTGGCCGTCCGTGGTCGAAATCCGCCCGTAGTAGAGCTTGCGCATGGTTTGATGTAGATCATTTGAGTATATGGATCAATTATAACATGGCTCAAATTGACGGTTTATCCTATTGATCTATCTGCCGGCCCGCCAGTCACTGGCTCATTACGGTGTACCGTAGTGAGCCATGTCGTCCACGTGCGGGCGCTATTCAAACCGTCAAATCTAGGATGTCGAGAGTCGAGTCGAAGATCAAGCGGCTCAGGCATCGATGGCGCTCATGCTGTGTTTTTCGTTTAAGCTGTGGGCGCAAACCTGTACTGCACTTCGGTGCTTTCTTAGAACGACGACTATGCCGAATGCCACCTTTCCCTTTTCCATCGACGACTTTTTGGCATCTGTGGTTGAGGCACTTAAGACCAGTGGGGATGCTCGGGCTATTGCGACGCTCGTCGAGGGGCAATGTGAAGCGGTAGTTTGGGATTCAGATTTCGGAATATGTGCTTGGCGGTTGTTCATTGCATTGCCGGTTCAACTCTTCTATGCAATGAGTGAAGAAGAGCGAGCAGCTACACAAGCATCTATCGAGTCTGCTGGGTCGCCGTTTTTCGTGGCCACGCCTGCCGATGCGCTTCAAGCGGTTGTTATTACCCCGAAAGTGCAACAGGCGACAGAGAACTGGCGTGACGACGCGATTCGATTTGTAAAGGGCGAGGGTGTCACAAATCAAGGACGGGTCCGAAGTGACAACATTGCGTCGAAGCAGCATCGGGGGCTACTTTTTCGCTCAAAGCCCGAAATCACGTTATTCGGGGCATTGACGCGTGCCAAGCTGGCTGTCGCGCCTTTGCCGGTTTTCGTTCGAATAGGGAAAGCGTATAACCGACTGGAACCTGACTTTGTGGTCGTCTACAAGGGGCTGACTTTCGTGGTCGAAGTAGACGGAGATACATATCACCGAGAGTTGCCTGCTGAGGCGGATAAGCGTCTTATCCCGCTTACTTACGAGGGCGTAGAGGTTCGCCGGATTAAGGCGAGTGAACTAGAGACGGATGCATCGGCCGATCTTGTGGTTCGGGAGCTTATCGAGTTTATGGCCCACCGCAAAGAATCTCGGTAACTCATTTTGCAGTGAACGCCTGCGAGGGGATATCGATCCGGTCTTTTCAAAATCGCCGTACGTCACTCACATGCACGTTGTCACTGTAAGAAATGCTGGGGTAGGTGCAATCTGCGGTCACGTAAGCCTGCACGATTGATTGCGTCGTGATTTCTGATGTTCGTTGATAGCGTCAAGAAGACCGTTAAGAATCGTCACGGTGTCTTTATCGTGTCGAACGGACTTTGGTATGATCTTTGGAGGCATCTTCCGCAATCACACTTTAGGTCGGCTGCGGCCTCTACGTGAAGGAAGAATTTAATATTTATGTTTGCTGTTTGTAATTTTTATGTAGCACATACGCAGTCCCGGCGTTTTGATGTCTAGTTACGGTCGGACGCGTTCTGTACGAAACGGGGTGACCGTATGAGCGGGGAAGTCTTGCTGAAGGTGCTGCGCGGAGGCTATGCGCAGTTCGATCGCATCGTGAAACTTGACACGCCGCTCGGCGACGACTGGCTCACGCCACTGTACGTCAAGATCAACGCGCGGCTTGGGCGCAATTTCGAGGTGACTGTCGACGCTTCGTCCGTCATGGGCGACAAGATCAAGCTCAACGCCCTGATGCTGCAACCCGTCACGCTCTGGATTCGGCAGACCGATGGCAGCTATCTGCCGATCCATGGCTATGTGCAGCGGGCTCGCCGCCTTGGAAATGATGGAACCGTTTCGTATTTTCAACTCCAGTTCTCTTCGTGGCTAAGCTTCCTCAAGCTCAGCAGCGATCGGCGCGATTGGCAGGAAGCCAGCGGCTGGCAGATTCTCACCGACATATTCGACAAACATCCGCAGGCTTCCGGCAACTATGGACAGGAACTGCGCGCGGCGATGCGCTCGTATTCACACCGCGTGCAGTGGGAAACCGACTGGAATTTCGTGCACCGGAGTCTGGAGGAAGTCGGGGTGTTTCCGCGCTTCGATTTCGCGAAGGATGGCAAGTCACACAAGGTCGTCATGATGGACGATCTGTATTTCGGGCCGTCGCTACCAAATTCGGAGATGAAGTTCAGTCACGCGGGTACCGACGAGGATTTCGACGGGCTTACCCAGTTGAGCGAACAGCAGGACGCCCAAAGTGCGACGCTGACACTCGGCACCGCCGACTATAAGCGACCTGACCTTGATAAACAGGCGAGCACGCCAGCGGCTGACCTGGATGAGTTACCCGGTCAAGGCGAAGAGTATCTCTATACCGGCTCGCAGACATGGGCCGAGTCTGATGCTGGACAACAACAGGCCCGCATCCGCACCGAGGAATGGGCGTCGCGAGCAAAGCGCTATTTCGCGATCGGCAGTCCCCGCTATGCATTGCCCGGCTACTGGTTCAAGGTGTCGGGACATCCCCTCTTCGATGCGTTGCCGGAGGAGGAGCGCGAACTGTCAATCATCGCGAGCGACTGGTTGATCCAGAATAACTTGCCCGGCATGGACGCCCTCACGCGATTCCCGCGCAGCCTGCGCAGCGAGATCGAGCAGGTCCACGCGACCGGGGTCGGTACGACCGTGAGCCATCGCGATGGCGGTATCGGATTTTTTCACGTCGAGATCGAAGCGCAACGCCGCAAGACGCCATTCCGCAGCCCGTTCGAGCACGAGAAGCCCGAGATGCACTTGCAGACGGCGATCGTCGTGACGGACAGCGACGAGGAAATCGTCACAGACGACGGCAATCGTGTGCGGGTCCGGACGTCGAACAGTCGGAAGGATCGCAATACGAAGTCCACGTCGTGGATTCGCGCGGCGATGCCGGACGCCGGCGCTAGGCGCGGCGGCTATTTCCCGTTGCGCAAAGATGACCAAGTGCTTCTAGGATTCGTAAATGGCGATTGCGACCGACCGGTGATTATCTCGCGACTCCACGGGGGCGCGACGATGCCGGTATGGCATACACACGGCCTGCTGTCTGGCTTCCGCTCCCGCGAGTATGGTGGCGACGGCTTCAACCAGCTTGTCATGGACGATTCGAGCGGTCAAAACCGAGCTCAACTTTACTCGTCGAGCTACAGCTCTCACTTGCATTTGGGTTACCTGATTGAGCAGTCCGACAACACGCGCGGCTCGTTCGTTGGCAGTGGCTTCGATCTCAAGTCGGAGGCGCATGGAGCGATTCGGGCGGTGCAAGGCCTGTCGATCTCGACTCACCCGGCAGCGGTACAGCCAATGAACGTGTCGGCCGCGACCGATCAGCTCGCAGCTTCGGAGGCAGTATTTGAGACGGTCTCGCAGGCGAGCGAAACGAATCGGGCCGAAAGCCTGCAGGACGGCAGCGATGCGATGAAGGCCTTTACCGAGATGACGCAGGGCAACGTTCCGGGCGTCACCAAAGGTGGCCGCACGGCTGGCGGCGGAACGGGCAATGCCAGTGGCTTTGCGAAACCGGCGTTGCTGCTGTCGAGCCCGGCAGGTGTTGGCCTATCCAGCCAGCAATCGATTCACGTGTCGGCGAATCAACAGGTCAATTTGGTTGCGGGGAAAAATGTCAATCTCGCAGCCGGGAAGTCGCTGCTCGCGAGCGTGATGAGCAAGATCAGCCTGTACGCTCAAAACCTCGGGATCAAAATCTTCGCGACCAAAGGCCCTATCGAAATTCAGGCTCAGAACGATGCGTTGACGATGCTGGCGCAGCAGGACGTCAAGATTGAGAGTGCATCGGGACGGATGATTCTGCGTGCAGAAAAGGAACTGATTCTTAATGTCGGTGGATCGTATATCAAGATCACGCCTGACATGATCGAGAACGGGACGTCGGGCCAGATTCTCGAAAAATGCGCGTCGTGGGACAAGCCCGGGGCGTCGACCATGACGTTGCGTGATCCGCTGAACGGCACGCCGATTTCGAAGCATGGTGGTTACGCGGACGATTTCTCTGGTTGATCGAGATGCCCCGTTCCTGAAGCACGATAACGACTTACGATTTCAATTGCCATGACGGATAAGCACCCTCCAAAAAAACAACTTCCGAAGACGCCTGAGCCGGACGCCAAGCCCGCGTACACGCCTCTTGCATGGAGCTATCCATTTTCGCCTGCTGCCAAGGAAGGTGCAGCGTCCGATGCCGCAGACCCCATGACCTACATGAAGGTGCTTGCGACTGCGGAGGATGGATTTTATCCATTGGGAGCTAGCGGCATCTGGCACGGCGGCATTCACTTCGGGCAGAAAACAGGTGAGGCCCTGAAACAGGACGAAGGCGTACGCGCGATCGCCACGGGCGAGGTTGTCGCTTACCGACTCGACAACGAATACCCCACGCTGACCTACCAGGACCAGCGTCATGCGTTGTACTCGCGGGGCTTTGTGCTGATCCGCCATACTTTGCAATTGCCACCCGTACCGAAAAAGACGGAACCAGCCCCCGCCCCCGCAAATGCACCAGCTGGATCACCCGCCTCAGGCGGCAATGCAACGCCTCCGACACCGGTCCCGACACCAGCTCCCTCGTCCTCCGGTCCGCCACCCGGTGAAACGCTGACGTTCTTCAGTCTGTACATGCATACGCTCGACTGGAAAACGTATAAAGCCGCGCTCGATCAGCCCAAAACGGAGAGTGCGGACATCAAGGCGCCGCAACTCAAGCCTCTTCCGTACTGGGAAGCTGACCGCTCGTATCGAGCATTGAAACCGAACAAACAGGACCTTCCGAAACCGAAGTCGATCGATCCGAGTGCGCCCGATGACGATTCGTCGCCGCAGCAACGAGGCACAGATGAAGCGCTGCCGGAGCCTGTATCGGGTGTGCGGGTTCGCATTACTCCGAACGCCAAGCTCCTCGGTTTGCTACCCGAGGGCACGGAACTCACTGTGAATGAGGCCGATAACGGTGGGCGCAAGGGCTGGGCAAAAATCACGAAGATCATTAAAGGTGATCCGGTGGGCCCAGTCGTTGGTCAGCCGCCCGACGTGCAACTGAAGTGGGGTTACGTTTTCGTTTCGGAGCTCGAGCCGATTCCCCAGTCTGGCCCCGTCGATAAGGTGGTCGTGCTCAAGAAGCCATACCCCGTCAAGGCGGGAGACGTTGTTGCGCATATCGGCCAATACCAGCGATACAGGGAAGCGAAGCCCACACCGCCGTTGCCCACCCGACCGTTGCTGCACCTCGAAGTTTTTGCGGGCAACGATCTTCCAGCGTTCATCGCCAAGAGTCAGGCGCGCGCGAAGGAATTGTCGGCGGCAGATCCGAATATGGACAAGCCTTTTCTGGAAGTTCTGACAGGTGCAAAACTCGTGACGAAAGCGCCTGATCCAGATTACACCCTTGAGCAGACGGGTTTGAAGCTTGTTCCTGTCAGCGATCCGAAATCGCGATGGGTCAAGGTACAGCCCAAGACAGTAAGAATTCCCGCTGTGCAACCGGAGCCTGCTGCTCCGGCTGGCAAGGGGAAGAAGCACAAGGCAAAGCCTGCGAAAAAACCTGAGGCAATCGAGACGCCGACCGGTATCCCGTTCTGGATCGACAGCACCCTAGGTCTTGTCAATCAAATGACGACGGCGCCTGTCAAGGGCTGGAAAGACTTTCCGCTAAAGGTTAGCCAAGCAGACGGGCCCCCAACGGACTTCCGGGTCATGTTTCGGGTGGTCGATCTCGACAAGCAGGGACCGCAAAGCTTGGCACGAGAAGACAAGGACGCGAGCGGAAAAACGAAACGCTGGTGGAATGTGACGGTCGGCACGAAAGACGGTGGAACCCGTCAAGGCTGGGTGCGTGAACGGGACCATCCCAAAGTGCAGCTGTGTAGCCAGTGGGACTGGCCGGGGTTCGAGCTCGTCGACAACAGTTCGACCACGATGGTCGATATGTTCAAGCGGTACCTGTTCGTCGCTGAACTGGCCATGGGAGAGGATCAGGATAACTTCAAGCCGAGTGCTGATGCATTGGCCACCAGTGAGCTCATCCAGAAGCTCGAAAAAGCCATTGATGTCAATCACGATGGCAAGGTTACTGCCGCGGAATTGGCGGATGCGCAGAAGACGCCATGGTTAGCCGAAGCAATCTCGCACATAGTCGTGAAAAGTGAGAGCGAATGGGGCGGCAACATGGGGAAGTGGGAGGACATCACGCCCCATATGAAGCTCGTGCCGTGGAAATGGCTGAACGAGATGGAGCGGATCAGAAAACTGCAGTGGTGGGAGGATGTTCAGGGGATTGACGCGAAGATTCTGCCGAAAGAGCCAAAGCCGTGGCATTTTCATCCGATCGGGCTGATTGGAAATTTTTCGGCATCAGGCTCCTGCAATTGCATAAACGTGGATGAGTTTTGCAAGCGATATGCGGATCAACATCCGACTGAATTTGGCTGGTTCGAAGGCAAGAAACATGTGACGTTGCCACCGATGAATCCCCAGTCGGTCAAGAGCTTGCATGATCTTGTGACCGAAATGATGAAGCAATACCCGGTCCATTTCAAGGAATGCAAAACAGAGTACCTTGCGTATATGCTGGCAACAGCGCGTATTGAGTCGTACGACTGGCATACTCAGCATTTCTTCTCCCCGATATGCGAAGGAATTTCATATGATGAGGCGGAGACAAATTACGGAGTTGGTCCTCATGCAACAGAGGCACATAAAAAACGGGCTATAGCCAACGGAAACACAGAGGCTGGAGATGGGTATAAATATCGGGGGCGCGGACTGGTTCAACTTACGTGGAAAATTGGATACAAGAAATTTAAAGAAATAGCCGGTGCCGATATTGTCGCAAATCCAGATTTGGTCCTGGATTTACCTGTCGCGGTTAGAATTATGATGATTGGAATGAGGGATGGATTGTTTAGGGGCGGGAACTCGCTATCAACTCACCTCGATGGAGCAAAGCCTGATTATTATCATGCTCGCTACATTATCAATGGCGACAGTCCGGCGGGATCAGGTCATCCAGACAAAGCTGAGCAGTTTCAGTTTTATGCAGAGAAATTTGAGAAGCTTATCAGGGAAACGAAATGATTACTAAGTTTAGCCTTGGAACATGCCTCGCATTTGCATTTGCGTCAACTGCAATGGCGGGCAGCTATCAGATTCCTGGCCTGGAAGTTTGCGATGCGAATTCATCTGGGAAGCACTGCGGCCTCCAATTGGATAGCAGTGGTTATCTCGTGGATAGCGCTAGCGGTACACACTTATCTTCTGATCCCGATTTCAAGGGAGTCGTGAGTGATGCTACGCTCTATGAAAGCAAGACAAGTCTGGCTTTGGAATACAGCGATTCTTCATCGTCAAAAAACTGGACCGTCCTGATCTTCTCCTACAAGAATGGCGAGTTGCATGCTAAGAATTACATATCGCTCTCGAAGATGACGTTAGTGAATGGTGAACGATGGGGCGGGCAAAGTTGCCGAGGGGATGTGGTCTTGACCAGAGGGAAAACCATTTTGGCGAGCGCCTTTAAGGGCCTGTGCAATGGGAATGTGAATAATGATTCGCCGACTCCGACCAACACAGAAGCAATCAGAGTTGCAAGCCAAGCAGGGCTTGTTGTAACAGTGCCAGCATACGATGCTGATACGAGAGTTTGGTCGGTAGCAACGTACGCATTCCCTTCCAACAGCATGCCCGACGCAAGCGCATTACTTTGCCTTTCTGGTTGCAAGACTGACCCAGTACATCAGCGTTTAGGTGGGTGGATTGGAAAGGATTTTTGGATAGATGCATCCTTGCCAAAAAGTGAGACTGGCACGGTCGACGGCAGTTACTTCTATCTGAAAAAAAAGGAACCAATTTCCATTAAAGGAACAGTGACGAATGGAAGTATGAACTTAACAGAATATTCGAGCTCAGGAAACGTGCCTGTCGCGACATTCACCGGAAAGAAGTTTGATAGCGCATATGTTGGAACCTGGGCATCAAATAACAAAAAATACAAATTCCTCCTGGGAACGATACTTTATTGATTATCCCGCCATGATTGATCTTATCCGTATCGGCGACGACACAGACCATGGCGGCAAGGTCGAAACGAGCTCTGCGACCATGCGTTTCGATGGTCGCTATGTCGCCCGCAAGGGTGATCGCGTGTCGTGCCCCCAACATCCCGATGTCTCACCTAACCTCATCGAGGAAGGCGATCCATCGATGACGGATAATGGTATTCCGATCGCTCGTCACGGCCACCGCGCCACGTGCGGCTGTCACCTAATCTCAAGTCTCGTTTGAGTCTGAGGTCGAGCAGGTAGCGCCGTGTCGACACCATCATCGGTCATGCCTAGTGCCCCACACTTTTGCCGGGCTGGGGTGTTGGGTAACACATGGTTTGTTATTGGTAACGAGCGCTGTTTTTATGGCAACCGGCAACGATCGCCTCTCGAAAATTCGTGACTACCTCGCCACGGCGGGATTCACGCTGATGGCCCGTGAGTGGCGCGACGTATCGAGTCAGTACCGGTTCCGTTGCGAGAGCGGTCACGCTTCTTCGCAGTCGGGAGCTAGTCTTTTGCGCCTCGTCCGAGGGACGCGGGGCTTGCTGCGATGCCGTCAATGCTGGATCGAGCAGACGATGACTCGAATCCACGAAACCGCTGGCTCGGCTGGAGGCCAGTGCCTGAGTAAGCGGTATCGTGGAAAAAGCGCACACTACCGCTTCGTCTGTGCTGCAGGCCATAAGTTTGAGGCCACAGCCGCTTCGGTCTTGGCCGATCATTGGTGTGCAAAGTGCTCCACCGAACGACGAGCTGAGCGTCGTCGATATCAAGGCGGGCTGAAACCGATACAGGATCGTGCGCGAGAGCGCGGCGGCGAATGCTTGTCGACCGTCTATAACGGCCGCATGGCGAAGTATCGATTCCGATGCGGGCATGGGCATGAATGGGAGGCCGCTGGCTACGACATCTTGCGTAAGGCATGGTGTCAAAAATGCTTCGTTGATGCGCGGCGAATTCCCGACGGACTTGCGAAACTGCAAGCGAAGGCAGCGGAGCACAGCGGCAGATGCCTCGCATCCTGACCTTTCCCCTCTGAAGTATCCCACTGTAAAGTTAGTGGCAAGGCCGCAGGAGAAACCTTGTCATGAAGAAATCGCGGTTCAGTGAAGAGCAGATTATCGGGGTGCTGAAGGAAGCCGATGCAGG
>NZ_JAAGPC010000156.1:0-20692 GCF_017104595.1 Burkholderia sp. Tr-20390
GCCGGCCGCGGGCGCCGCGCCGCGCACCGCGGCACCGTGGTACCGGCGGCTCGGCCCCGGCCTGCTCGCGGGGGCGTCCGATGCCGATCCGAGCAACATCGCGGTCTACGCGCAGGCCGGCAGCCAGTTCGGCTTCAACATGCTGTGGATGATCGTCGTCACGCTGCCGATGATGGTCGCCGTGCAGCTCGCGTCGGCGTTCATCGGACGCCGCAACCGTGCGGGCCTCGTCGCCGCCATCCGCGAGCACTTCTCCGACCGGCTCGCCAAGACGCTGATCGTGATGGTCGCGATCGTCAACGTCGTCAACGTCGGCGCCGATCTCGCGGCGATGGGCGACGCGACCGCGCTCGTCGCGGGCGGGCACAGCTACTGGTACGCCCCGGTCTACGGGATCGCCTCGCTCGCGCTGCAGGTGACGCTGTCGTACGAGCGCTATGCGCGCTGGCTCAAATGGATGACGCTCGGGCTGATCGCCTACGTCCTCGAACTCGGCTTCGTGCCGATCGACTGGCACGGCGTGATGCATGCGATCGTGCTGCCGAGGATCGAATTCACGCACGCGTATGCGACGACCACGGTGGCCGTGCTCGGCACGACGCTGAGCCCGTACCTGTTCGTGTGGCAGGCCGCGCTGGAAGTGGAGGAAACCGCATCCGGGCCACCCGACACGCGCCGCGAGACCGAGCGGCGCGTCACGTTCGACACGTGGGTGGGCATGATCGTCACGAACGCGGTGTCGTTCTGCATCATGGTGATCGGCGCCGCGGTGTTCTTCGCGCGCGGCCGGCACGACATCGGCACCACCGCGCAAGCCGCCGAAGCGCTGCGGCCGATCGCCGGCGAAGCCGCGTTTCTCGTGTTCGCGTTCGGCATCGTCGGCTGCGGGCTGCTCGCGATTCCCGCGTTCGCGGGCAGCGCCGCGTACGGCTGCGCGGAAGCGTGGCGGTTCCGCGAAGGGCTGAACGAGCCGGTGCGGCGTGCCCCCGCGTTCTATGCGGTGCTGGCGCTGTGCGTGATCATCGGCATCGTGATCTGCGTGAGCCCCATCGATCCGATCAAGGCGCTGTACTGGAGCGCGGTGCTCAACGGGATCGCGGCGGTACCGATGCTCGTGCTCGTGATGCTGCTGACGCACCGGCGCGAGGCGGCCGGACAACCCGGCAGCGGCATCGTGTCGAAAACGTTCGGCTGGCTGGCGGTCGCGCTGATGGCGGCGTCGGTCGTGACGATGGTCATCGACCTGCTGACCTGAACCGCGCACCGACCGTTCATTGCGCGCGCCGCTTTCGCGGCGCCGGGCCGGCCGCGTCGCGGCCATGCCCGGCCCGCCGCGCTCACATCATCTTGCCGCGCGAACGTTCGGCGCGCGCCGCGTCCGCCGCCGACTCGACCTTCTTCACTTCCTCCGGCGGCGGCAGCACCGCCTTGAAGCCCATCGACGCGATCCACATCTCGCGCGCCCAGCCCCGCGTGTGATACAGATGATGATCCTCGTCGGCCTCGACCTCGTCGTGCGCGTCCTTCAGCGTCTTCGCGGCATCGCCCGACAATTGATCGGCCGCATAGCCGATCAGCTCCCAGTTCAGGTGATCCTTGGTCTCGGCGAGCACCACGCACTCGGCCGCGACGACCTGCGCGACGGCCGGCTCGGCCTGCTTCTGCGCCTGCTCGATCGTATGCACGAGCGCCTTGCCGATGGCCGCCACCGCGCTGCGGCCGGGCGTCTGCGCGTCCGGGTCCATGCCGAACGTCTCGAACACCTTGCGCAGCACCTCCTGGTGATGCAGCGTCTCGCGATGGTACTTCTCCCATTCCTTGTGCAGATCCTCGTCGGTCGCGCATTGCAGCGCGGCTTCGTAGATCTTCGCGCCGCCAAGCTCGGTTTCGTATGCCTGGCAGAGCAATTCGCGGATGCCTTCGTGTTTCGGTTGCCGATGGGCCATGACTGCCTCTCCAAAAAGACGGGCCGCACCCGCGGCCCGGGGTTGAACGGGCGCGCGTTACTGCGCGCCCACCTTGCGTTCGAGCGCCTGCGCCATGCTCAGGTGATGCCGCAGCGTCGGCAGCGTGGTGCTCGCGAACTCCTTCAATTGCGGATCCCGCCCGTCGCGCGCCTCGCCTTCGAACAGCGCGACGGCCTTGCGGTGCGCCTCCGGGCCGACCGCCGCGACGTACGCGACGTCGAAGTCGCGACCGTGCTTGCCGCGCAGCGCCTCGACGTCGGGGTCCTGGATCTGCTCGACCTGCGGCTTCATGCCCTGGCGCGCGGCGATCTCGTTCAAGCGCGCATTCGCCTTGCCGTGATCGGCCACCATGCGCTGCGCGAAGGCGCGCACGTCCGGCGACTGCGCCTGCCGCAGCGCGAGCTGGCTCGCCTGCACCTCGGCCTTGCCGGCGATCGCGGCCTTATCGACGAATTCCGCGTCGCCGCCTTGCGGCGCTTTCGCGATCATCGCGTCGCCCGCGCCCGACGACGGGTTGATCACGCCGCCCGGCACATGTGAATTCGATGCGGGCGGCTCGCTCGGCTTCTGCGCGCGGGCGAGCCCGCCGGCGGCGAGCACGGCCGCGGCGAACGCCGCGATCGTCCAGTTGGGTCGTTTCATGGGCTTCCTCCTTGCATGGGGCGAGAGACGGCCGTCAGCCGCCGACGATCGAGCCGCCGTTCGGGTGCAGCGTCTGCCCGGTCATGTAGCTCGCGCCTTCCGACGCGAGCAGCACGTAGCAGCCGATCAGTTCGTCCGGCTGCCCCGGCCGCTTGAGCGGCACGTTCGCGCCGAACTTCGCGACCTGCTCGGCCGTGAACGTCGACGGAATCAGCGGCGTCCAGATCGGCCCGGGCGCGACCGCGTTGACGCGGATGTCGCGTTCGGCCAGCTCCGCCGACAGCGACCGCGTGAACGCGACGATCGCGCCCTTGGTCGCCGAGTAGTCGGGCAGCGTCGGATTGCCGTGATACGCGGTCACCGATGCGGTGTTGACGATGCGTCCGCCGTGCTTCATGTGCGGCAGCGCGGCCTGCGTGCAGAAGAACATGCCGTACACGTTCGTGCGGAACGTGCGTTCGAGCTGTTCCTCGGTCACGTCCTCGATGCCCGGGCGAGGATGCTGTTCGCCCGCGTTGTTCACGAGCACGTCGAGCCGCCCGAGCCGCTCGACCGTGCGCGCCACCGCGTCGTACGCCTGCCGTCGGTCGCCGACGTCGCACATGATCGCCTCGCAACGCCGGCCGGCCTGCTCGATCAACTGCTTCGTATGCGCGGCGTCGGCCGACTCCTTCAGGTAGACGATCGCGACGTCGGCCCCTTCCTTCGCGAAGCCGATCGCGACCGCGCGGCCGATCCCGCTGTCGCCGCCCGTCACGAGCGCGACCTTGCCGGCGAGCTTGCCGCTGCCGACGTAGTCGGCGGCGTCGTCGCGCGGCTGCGGATGCATGTCGCGCTCGGTGCCCGGCTGGTGGTCCTGGTGCTGGGGCGGCGGAGTCTGTGCGGCAGTCATGGGGGCGTTCCTCCCTGAACGGTGTCGTCATATCGCTCGCAAGCGGCGTGCCGCACCGGGCAACGCCGTCGTTGCGCGTGCCACGCTGCAAACGGGCGTAAAAAATTCAGCGTGGCTGGCCGTCCGACGCGGGCTCGCCGGGCCGGCGTACCGGATCGAAGTCGCGCCACTCGCCGTCCTGCCAGTCGCCCTCGACACGCTCGATCGACGACGCCCCGGTCGCGCGCAGCACGTCCTCCGCGGTATTCACGGTGTCGGGCGCCACGCGCACCGCGAGGATCACGCCGGATTCGCTCTGCGCGAGCGTGCCCTTGCCCTCGGCCTGCTCGCCGCGCATCCGGCCCAGCGCGCCGCCGAAGGCGCCGAGATACGCGCCGGCCAGCGCGGCGGCGGCCGGAACGAACCAGTAGCGCACGCCGATCGCATAGACGAGGAGCCCCACGACGATGCCGATCACCACCCCGCGGATCGCGCCGATCATCGCGCCGCGCCCGCCCGGCTTCGCCGCCGTATCGGCATAGACGTCGCCGCCGATCGGAAAGCGCGCATGCTGTCCAGCCGGATTCAGGAAGAAGATCGATACGTCGTCCGAACCGAACGCGCGCTCGTAAAGGTGACGCGCCCCACCTTCCGCTTCGTCGAACGTCGTGAAGCGGCCTGCGACGATCATCGCCATGGTCGTGCTCCTCGTGACGGGGGTGGCGCTCACATCAGCCGCCCGAGTTCCTTCGACACCGACGCCGGCGTGCCGTATTCGCGATCGGGAATGCGGCGAAGCATGTCGATCACGCCGGGGTCCGCGTGCGAGCGTTCCGCGCACTCGACGACCGCCGCCTTGCTGGCCGGATAGTCCATGCCCTTCAACGCCTTCTGCACGTCGATCGGGCTCGGCGCCTTGCCGTGGCCGCCCTGATGGCCGCCCTTGTCATGGTCCTGCTGCGCGCGCTCGCCTTCGTGCGCGCGCGAGTGGCTGTATTCGTGGCCCGTATGTTGTCGGGATGTCATGAAAATCTCCTTGGGGATGAACGAAATCACGTCGACGCACGGCGCGCCCGCGCCAGCGCGGCGACCACCAGCGCCGCCGCACCGAGGGCGACCGCCCCCGCCACCTTCGGCCGCTGAACCACCGTGTTGTAGGCGCAGCCGCGCAGCACGGGCCCGTCCATGCCTTCGCGCTCGTGCAGCGCATGGCGCGGCTCGTACAGCGCGTTGTCGTCGCGCGGGCGGGCGGGTCGATCCGTGCGCTGGCTGCGCCAGAACAGCCGGGCCGCGATGCGATCGAACAGGTGCGGCGCGTGATACGCGCTCGCCGACGTGAACTTCGCCGCGCCGCCCACGAACAGCGTGCGGCGCGGATGCGCGGCCGCGAACAGGATCGCGTCGGCCACCAGTTCCGGGTCGTAGATCGGCGGCGGCAGCTTCGCCTCGACGTTCATGTAGTTTTTCGCGTGCATCACGAACATCGTGTCGATCGCGGCCGGCTTGATCAACGTCACGGACACCGGCAGGTGGTCACCCTCCATCTCGAGCCGCAGCGAATCGGTAAAGCCCTTCACCGCATGCTTGGACGCCGCATACGCGCTCTGCAACGGCACCGGCGCGTCGGACGCCTCGCTGCCCATGTTGATGATCGCGCCGCCGTGAAAATCGTCCTTGCGCCGGAAGTGGTCGGCCGCCACGAGCGAGCCGTGCACGACGCCCCAGTAGTTGGTGTCGAACAGCTTGCGCTGGTCGTCGAGCGGCACCGCGGAAGCCGGGCCGAAGATCGATACGCCGGCGTTGTTGATCCACGTGTCGAAGCCGCCGTAGGTCTCGACGGCCTTGGCGGCCGCGCGCTGCAGGTCCTCGAGATTGCCCACGTCGCCCGCGACCGCCACCGCGAGATCGCCATGCTGGCGAAGCTCCTCGCACAACGTATTGAGCGCGGCTTCGTTCCGCGCGAACAGCACCAGCTTCGCGCCGCGGCGCGCGGCCTTGCGCGCGGTGACGAGGCCGATGCCGCTCGTCGCGCCGGTGATCACGATCGTCTGCTCGCCGACCGGTTTGAGCATGCAGTTCATGGCTGGACTCCTTGTGCGGCGCGGCCGCGGTCACTTGGCCCGGATCGTCAACTGATCGCGCACGTCCTGCACGCCGTCGACCTGCTTCACGACGCTGACGGCCTGCGTGCGCTGCGCCTCGTCGGGCACGCTGCCGGTGAGCGTCACGATGCCGCGCCGCGTCTTCACGTGGATGTCGCCGGACGACAGCCCGTTCGTCCCGACCAGCTCGGCCTTCGCCTTGGTCGTGATCGTGGCGTCGCGGATTTTCGTGCCGGTCGTCGTATGCGACGACGCTGACGCCGACGCGGCACTGTCGTCGCCGGCGGCGAGCGCGTTCGGCGCGATCACCGCGCACGCCGTGGTGGCGGCGATCGCGATCGCCATGCCGGCGCGCATCGCGTTGCGACGACGGACCCTCGGGGAACGGGCTTGCAGCGGGAATGCCTTCATCGTGACCTCCTTTCGTCGAGCCGGGATAGCCGGCGGGTGAGCGGGACAGCGCAAGTCGCGTGCCTCGGTGCCGGTGCGGCGCCGCCGCGGGTTCGCCCGATCAGACGCCCTTTCATCCAACCCGTTGTAATTTTTTCGGTATCCCGACGGGGGGCTCCGCGGGCAACGCCCCGGGTATGCCGCTTGCCGAACCACCGGCAACGGTGGCCCATCCACGCGGCCCCGATACCGGGAGCAACACCATGCAAAGAATCGCGTTGATCAGTGAGCACGCATCGCCGCTGGGGGTGATCGGCGGCGTCGATGCCGGCGGGCAGAACATCTATGTCGCGAACGTCGCGAAGCAACTGGCCGAGCGCGGCCTCGACGTCGATGTCTATACGCGTTGCGACAACCCGCACCTGCCGGAAGTCGTGCCGATCGGCACGCACATGCGCGTGATCCACGTACCGGCCGGGCCGCCGACCGACGTGCCCAAGGAGCGGCTGCTGCCGTACATGGTCGCGTTCGCGGACGGCATGGTCGCGCGCATGCGGCGCGAGCCCGACCCGGTCGACGTGATGCACGCGAACTTCTTCATGTCGGGCGACGCGGCATTGCGCGTGAAGCGGCAGCTCGGCATTCCGCTCGTCACGACCTTCCATGCACTCGGCCGCGTGCGCCGGCTGCACCAGGGCGACGCCGACGGCTTTCCCGATGCGCGCTTCGCGATCGAGGAGACGCTCGCGCGCCGTTCGGACCGCGTGATCGCCGAATGCCCGCAGGATGCGCTCGACCTGACGACGCACTATCGCGCCAATGCCGCGCGCATCGAGATCGTGCCGTGCGGCTTCGACGTGCGGGAACTCAGGCCGACGCCGCGCATCGACGCGCGCGCGCAGCTCGGCTGGCCGCAGGATGCCTTCGCCGTGCTGCAGCTCGGCCGCCTCGTGCCGCGCAAAGGCATCGACACGGTGATCGACGCGCTGGCCCGCATGCCGCGCGACCCACGCCGGCCGACCCACCTGTATATCGTCGGCGGCAGCCAGGCCACGCCCGACCCGGCCCGCGACCCGGAACTCGCCCGCCTCGCCGGGCTGGCGCACGACCTGGGGATCGCCAATCGCGTGACCTTCGTCGGCCGGCGCGACCGCGACGCGCTGCACCTGTACTACAGCGCGGCCGACGTGTTCGTCACGACCCCGTGGTACGAGCCGTTCGGCATCACGCCGGTCGAGGCCATGGCCTGCGCGACGCCGGTGATCGGCAGCCACGTCGGCGGCATCCGCACGACGGTGGAAGACGGCAAGACCGGCTATCTCGTGCCGCCGCGCGATCCCGCCGCGCTGGCCGCGCGGCTCGTCCAGCTGCGCGCGCAACCCGAACTGGGCGCGGCGCTGGGACGCGCCGGCTACCTGCGCGCGCATCGCTTCTATACATGGCAAGGCGTGGCCGACCGGCTGGTCGACATCTATCGCGACGTCGCGCGGCCGCGCAGCGCCGGCGCGTCCGCCGGCACCGGTCGCCGCACGCCCGTGTCGATCACATCGGGCGCGCTCGCCCATCGCAAGGAGAACGCATGATGAAGGGCCATGATCGCAAACGCGTGCTCGTCGCCGGCGGCGCCGGCTTCCTCGGCTCGCACCTGTGCGAACGCCTCGTGACGGACGGCCACGACGTGCTGTGCGTCGACAATTTCTACACGGGCGCGAAGGACAACATCGCGCATCTGCTCGACGCGCCGACCTTCGAACTGATGCGGCACGACGTGACGTTTCCGCTCTATGTCGAGGTCGACGAGATCTACAACCTCGCGTGCCCCGCGTCGCCCGTCCACTACCAGCGCGACCCCGTCCAGACGACCAAGACGAGCGTGCACGGCGCGATCAACCTGCTCGGTCTCGCGAAGCGCGTGAAGGCGCGCATCCTGCAGGCGTCCACGAGCGAGGTGTACGGCGACCCCGACGTCCACCCGCAGCACGAGCAATACTGCGGCCGCGTGAATCCGGTCGGCCTGCGCGCCTGCTACGACGAAGGCAAGCGCTGCGCGGAAACGCTGTTCATGGACTATCACCGCCAGTACGGCGTCGACGTGCGGATCGCGCGCATCTTCAACACGTACGGCCCGCGCATGCATCCGGCCGACGGCCGCGTCGTGTCGAACTTCATCACGCAGGCGCTCGCCGACGCGCCGCTGACCGTCTATGGCGACGGCAGGCAGACGCGCTCGTTCTGTTACGTGGACGACATGGTCGACGCGCTGATCCGGCTGATGAATGAGCCGGGCGACGCGAGCGAACCGGTCAATCTCGGCAGCGACGCCGAGATCGCGATGCTCGACATCGCGCGCGAAGTCGTGCGGATCGTCGGCGCGACGGTCGCGATCGAGTTCCGGCCGCTGCCGTCCGACGATCCGCGCCAGCGGCGGCCGAACCTCGATGCCGCGCAGCGGCGCCTCGACTGGCGCGCGACCACGCCGCTCGCCACCGGGCTCGCGCGTACCGTGCGGTACTTCATTCATCGGCAGGCCGCGCTTCACCAACCGGGCGATCTCGTGCGCAGCACGCAGATCGCGTCGCACCTGCTCGCGCAGGCCGATATGCCGCGCCGCCCGGCACCGGCGCAGTGACGACGCCGGCGCGTCCGGCGCGCGCCGTCCGTCAGTCCGTCAGTCGTCGCGCTTCGTCACGAGCATGATCTTGTGCGCCAGTTCGCGCACGTCGACCGGCTTGCACAGATAGCCGTCGAAGCCGGCCTCGAGGGCTCGGCGCTCATCCGCCGGGCCCGCGTGCGCGGTGACGGCAAGCACGCGCAGGTTCCGCGTGTCGCCGTTGCCGTCGCCGTCGCCATTGCCCGCACCGCGCCGAAGCGCGTCGAGCAGCCAGAAGCCGTCTCCGTCCGGCATCGCGAGATCGGACAGCACGACGGTGGGCTGCAGGCCGGCGGCCATCGCGAGCGCTTCGCGGCCCGACGACGCGACCGTGACGGCCGCGCCGAACGTCGTCAGCGCGGCGGTCAGGCTCGCGCGCGTCGTCGCATCGTCGTCGACGATCAGGATCCGCTGCGCGGCGAGCCCGAGCGGCGCGTGACGGTCGCCCGCCTGCGCGAGCCCCCACGCCATCGCGCCGGCCGGCTGCCAGCCGGCCGGCAGCCTCACCGTGAACGTCGAGCCGAGATCGCGGCCCGCGCTTTCGGCCGTCACGGTGCCGCCGTGCAGCTCCGCGATATGCCGCACGATCGACAGCCCGAGACCGAGCCCGCGCCGCGACGACGCGGGCGAATCGTCCGCGCGACGGAACATGTCGAAGACGTACGGCACGAACTCGGGCGCGACCCCCTGCCCCGTGTCGGCCACGGTCAATACCGCATGCGTGCCGTTGCGCGCGAGCCCGACATGCACGCTGCCGCCGCCCGGCGTGAACTTCAGCGCGTTCGACACGAGGTTCGACAGCATCTGCCGCAGCCGTTCGGCGTCGCCGGACACGATGAACGTGCTGGACCCGCAAGCGAATTCGAGCATGACGCCGGCCGACGACGCGGCCGTCTGGAACGTGCCGACCGAGTCGGAGAACAGCCGCGCGAGGTCGACCGGCGCCGCGTCGAGCCGCAGCTTGCCGGTCGCGAGCGACGACGCGTCGAGAATGTCGCCGACCATCCGCGTGAGCGAGCGCGCGCTGCGGTCGATCGCATCGATCGCCTGACGCTGCAGCGCGTGGTCGACCGAATGGCGCAATACCTCGACCCAACCGTAGATCACGTTCAGCGGCGTGCGCAGTTCGTGCGACACCGTGGCCAGCAACTCGTCCTTCAACCGGTTCGACGTATCGGCCTGGTCGCGCGCATCGCGCGCCCCCTGCAACGATCGCGTCGCGCGCAGATCATTCCGGCGCCGCGCCCCGGTCTCGTGCAGCGTCAGCGACAGCGCGAGGGCCGAGCGCGCATCGCCGTGCAACGGGCGGGCCGACACGGTCGCGCGAAACCGCCGGCCGTCGCGCCGGACGCACAGCAGTTCAATGGGCCCGAGCGCGTCGCTCAGGCCGTCGAACGATTCGGCGAGCGGGCTGCGCCGCAGCCAGCGCATCGCGACCAGGGACTCGAGCGAACGGCCGCGTGCGTCGTCTTCGTCATAGCCGAAAATCCGCTGCGCGGCCGGGTTCCAGCTGACGATGCGGCCATCGCCGTCGACGCCGACGATCGCGTCGGGCGACGCGTCGACGACCGCTTGCTGAAGACGCGACGCATCGACCCGCGCGCGGTCCGCGCTGGCGTCACGCACGATCATCACCGCGCCGTCGATGTGGCCGTCCACGTCACCGAGCGGCGACGCCACCTCGACGACCGGTACCGGATCGCCGCCCTCCGCCGCCTGCAGCCAGTGCCGGTCGGACGTCGCATGGGCGCCGCCGAGCGCGCGTTCGAGCGGGGTCGTCGGCACGCGACCGCCCGCGTCGTCGACGATCCGCAGCACGTCGCGCGCGGGCCGCCCCGTCGCGTCTTCCGGCGTGCAACCGACGAGCGCGGCCGCGGCCGCGTTGAGGTAGGTGACCCGCCCGTTCGCATCGGCCGCGATCACGCCGTGCGGCAGTGCCTGCAACACGGCTTCGAGCCGCTGCCGCGCGGCCGCCTCGCGCCGGCGCGCACGATCGTTCGTGAGCCGCGCATGGCGCAGCATCGCCGCGAGCGCGCACACCAGCACGCCGACCAGCATGAACGTGCCGAGCTGCACGAGCCGATCGGGCAGCGGCTGCGTATAGGCCGCGGGATCCGAGAGGAACAACGTCCACACGAGTATTCCGCTGGCCACGGTCGACACGATGCCGAACAGGAACGACGTCGCCCATGCGGCGCCCGCGAGCAACGGGTAGTACAGCACGAACGGCAGGTTCACGCCGCCGAAACGGATCGCGAGCGACTGCAACACGGTCGCGATCGCGACCAGCATCGCTGCCATCACGTAATTGCCGGCGCGCGGTCGGGTCATTTCAATCATCGGACACGTTCCTGCCTCGAGTGGCCGGGCGCTCTCCCGGAAACGACGGCCGGGCACGACGCCTGCTCGCCCGGCTGGCCCACCACCCGGGAGATCATCTCGTGACGCATGACCCGACACGCTGGCTCGTTATCTCGCCCCATCTGGACGACGCCGTCTTCAGTTGCGGGCGCCTGCTTGCGGCAGCGCCCGGCTCGATCGTCGTCACCGTATTCGCCGGCATTCCGCCGCGCGATGCGCCGGCGCCGCCATGGGATCGCCGCGCAGGCTTCCAGCGCGCCGACGAAGCCGTGCGCGCGCGCCGCGACGAAGACCGACGCGCGCTCGCACGGCTCGACGCGCAGCCGGTCTGGCTCGACTTTCTCGACGATCAATACGGCACGCCCGCCGCATCGGCCGCGATTGCCGCGCGCGTGGCGCGGGAGATCGACGCTCACGCCGGGTTCGGCGTCCTCGCGCCGGCCGGCCTGTTCCACCGCGATCATCTGCAAGTGCAGCAGGCCGCGCTGTCGCTGCTGGAGCGCGCACGCGCGTCGCACGACGCGGCGCGCGCGTGGCGCTTCTACGAGGACGTCCCGTACCGCCGGATCGCGGGGCTGATGGCCCAGCGCGTGACCGGCTGGCGCGAGCGCGGCTGGATCACCCATCGGGCCGGCGCCCCGGCCTGCGACCGCGCGGAAGCCATCGCCGCGAAAGCCGCCGCGGTCGCCGCGTATGCGAGCCAGGTTGGGTTGTTCGATCCTCATATGCGTGCCGATCTCAAGGAACCCGAAACGTACTGGCGGCTCGAATGCGACGTCACGTTCGCGTAACCCCCGCGCGCCACGTTGCGCCGCCGCCCGAACCGCGCGTGACCGCCATCGTGCTGACGTTCCGACGACCGGCCGGGCTCGCGCACACGCTGGCCCGGCTCTCGTCGCTGCCCGACCGGCCCGCCATCGTCGTCGTCGACAATGCGGCGCAAGCCGACACCGTCGCGCTGATCCGCCAACGCTATCCGCACGTCGTACTCGTGCAGGCGCCCGCCAATCTCGGCGCGGCCGGCCGCAATCTCGGCGTGGCCGTCGCCCGCACGCGCCACGTCGCGTTCTGCGACGACGACACATGGTGGGCGCCCGGTTCGATCGAGCAAGCGGCGGACCTGCTCGACGCGTATCCGCACGTCGCGGCCGTCACCGCGCGCGTGCTCGTCGGCCCTGACCAGCGCGAAGACCCGACCTGCCGCCTGATGGCCGACAGCCCGCTCGATGCGCCCGTCACGCTGCCCGGCCGCCCGATCCTCGGCTTGCTGGCCGGCGCGACGGCGTTCCGGCGCGACGCGTTCATGCAGCCAGGCGGCTACCATCCGCGCTACTTTCTCGGCGGCGAGGAAGCGCTGCTCGCGCTCGACCTGTACCGCGCCGGCGGATGGCTCGTCTATGCGCCGCGCCTCACGGTCCACCATGACCCGTCGCCGCAGCGCGACGCGCACACGCGCACCCGCGTCACCGCCCGCAACGCGGTATGGACTGCCTGGCTCAGGTGGCCGGCCCCGGCCGCGCTGCGGCAGACCGTGCGGCTGCTGCCGCGCCTGTGGCGCGACCGCATGCTCGCGCGCACGTTCGCGGGCCTGGCGTGGATCCTGCGTGAGCGCCGTACGATCCCGCCGCACGTGGAACGCATGCGCCGCCAGCTTGAACGCGATGCGCGTCGGGATGCGTGCCACGGAGCATGAGCGCGGCGGCACCATCAGGAATCCGGTTTTCCCGCATCGTCGTCCAGTTGCGCGAGCCGGTTGTAGATCGTCTTCAGGCTGACGTCGAGCACCTCGGCCGCCTGCGCCTTCACGCCGCCGCATTGCGCGATCGTGCCGAGGATCAGCTTGCGGTCGACTTCCTCGAGCGGCGTGCCGAACGGCACGGTGACGCGATCGTCATGCGAATCGACCATGCTCGACAACTCGTCCATGATCGGCGGCGGCAGCGTATCGATCAGGTCCGTATCGCTGAAGATGCTCGCGCGCTGCACGAAGTTGCGCAGCTCGCGCACGTTGCCGGGCCACGCATAGGTCTTCAGCGCGTCGCGCGCGGCGGGCGAGAAACGCAATGAACGGCCGCTTTCCTCGTTGTAGCGCTGCAGGAACGCATCGGCAAGCATCGGGATGTCGTCGCCGCGCTCGCGCAGCGACGGCAGCGGGATCGGAAACACGTTGATCCGGTGGAACAGGTCGGGCCGCAGCTTGCCGTCGGCCATCGCGGCCTCCGGGTCGCGGTTGGTCGCCGCGACGATGCGCACATCGACATCGATCTCGCGCGTCGAGCCGAGCCGCGTGAGGCGCCCCGTCTCGAGCACGCGCAGCAGCTTGACCTGTGACTCGAGCGGCATCTCGGTGATCTCGTCGAGAAACAGCGTGCCGCCGTCCGCGCGTTCGAAGAAGCCCTTGTGCTGGCGCTCCGCGCCCGTGAAGCTGCCGCGGTCGTGACCGAACATCTCGCTCTCGACGAGGTTCGCGGCGATCGCGCCGCAGTTCACCGCGAGGAACGGGCCGCGACGGCGCAGGCTCAGGTCGTGCACCGTCTGCGCGGCGAGCTCCTTGCCGGTGCCCGATTCGCCCGTCAGCAGCACCGATGCCTCCGTGCGCGCGACCCGGCCGATCGCGTCGTAGACGGCCTGCATCGCGGGCGAGCTGCCGAGCATGCGGCCGAAGCGGCCGAGGCGCTGCAGTTCCGAACGCAGTTCGGCAATCTCTTCATGCAGCGCGGTGGTGCGCGGCACGCGCGCGAAGATGCTGTTCAGCCGCTGCATGTTGAGCGGCTTCACCAGGTAGTCGGTCGCGCCGCGCCGCAGTGCGTCGATCGCGGTTTCGAGGCTCGCGTGGCCGGTGGTCAGCACCATTTCACAGTGCGCACGCTTCGGCAACGCATCGAACAAATCCATCCCGTTCCCGTCCGGCAGCACGAGATCGCACAGCACGAGATCGGGGGGATGCGTCGACACGAGCGTGCGCGCTTCCTCGAGCGTCGCGGCCGTATCGCACGACAGCTGCTGGGTGCGGGCGAGCGTCGCGAGCATGGTGCGTGTATCGGCATCGTCTTCGACGATCAGGACGTAGGGCATCGAGGCTCCTCTTGAAGCGGCCCGACCCGTGCATGGCCGGAACCGCGACGGACGCGCAGCGCACTGTCTCCACCTCGTTTCGTGGCGGTATGCGCCGCGCTTGCATGATCGGAAGGACAAGCGTTCCTGCGCGGGATACGACGCTTAGCAGTATAGAAGAATGATGTCGTGCATTCCCCGCCTATCGAATAAATCTATCCGGCCGCGCGGCCCGCATTGCAGATTCAATGTCTCACCGTCGGTATAAAAGGTATTCTCGATACAGGAAAACGGTGACGCATGCCACGTCATTTTTTCACCTGGTCTCGACGCATTCGGTCAAATCTTCCCATTCGATATCACACCATGTCGAAATCCGTCGATGACGGCACGCGGCTCTTCGGCCGCTCGCGTACGATCCAGACCCTGTTGCTGAAGGTGTCACGCGTGGCCGTGACGCGCGTCGGCGTGCTGATCGTCGGCGAAAGCGGCGCGGGCAAGGACATCGTCGCGCGGCTCCTGCACGACATGAGCCCACGCCGCCGCGGGCCGTTCGTTCCCGTCAATTGCGGCGCGATTCCTCACGACATTGCGGAATCGCACCTGTTCGGTCACGAGAAAGGCAGTTTCACCGGCGCCGTTGCCCAGCACGTCGGCATGTTCGAGGCCGCGCGCGGCGGCACGCTGTTTCTCGACGAGATCGCCGAAATGCCGGCCGAGCTGCAGGTCAAGCTGCTGCGCACGCTCGAGTCGAACACGATCGTGCGGGTCGGCGGCCACGAATCGATCCCGCTCGACGTGCGGATCGTCGCCGCCACCCATCACGACCCGGTCGAGGCCGTGCGCAGCGGGCGGCTGCGCGAGGACCTGTTCTACCGGATCGCGACGGTCGCGCTGCACGTGCCCGCGCTCAGGCAGCGCGAGGACGACGTCGACGATATCGCGCTGCAGATCGTCGAGCGGCTGAACGCGCGGCACCGCACGAGAAAACGGCTGTCCATCCAGGCGATGAAGGCGTTGCGCGCCTACACGTGGCCCGGTAACGTGCGCGAGCTGCGCAATACGCTCGAGCGCGCGTTCATCCTCGCCGACGAGCAGATCGAGCTGCAGTTGCCGCGCCGTGCGCCGCCGCGCGACGAATGTCGTCACAACGCGATCACGCTGCATATCGGCACGACGCTCGCGCACACGCAGCAGCGCTTCATCGTTGCGTCGCTGCGGCATTTCAACGGCGACAAGCCGCGCACCGCAAAAGCGCTCGGCATCAGCCTGAAGACGCTGTACAACCGGCTCGCGCTCCTGCCCGAACATGAACGGGAGGCGTTTCGCGGAACCGGCACGTCGAGCATGCCGAACACGTCGAACACGTCGAACGTGCCGAACCCGCCCGACGCACCGACGCCCTGAGCCCGCGCGGCACGCGTGCGGCTCACGTCGCGACGTCGTGCAACGCCGCGTCCCAGTCGCGCACGAACCGCTCGATGCCGAAGCGCTCGCACGCGTCGCGTCGCGCGGCGGCGCCCCACTCGCGTGCGAGATCGGGATCGCGGATCAGCATGCGCATCGCATCGATCAGCACGGCCGGCCGCGTATCGGCCATGCCGTTTCGGCCGCTCCGGATGAGCAGCGCCATCTCGGTCGTCGCGAGCGCGACGATCGGCATCCCGATCATCATCGCCTCGATCACCGCGAGCCCGAGGCTCGTATAGCGGATCGGATTGAAGAAGAACCGGTAGTGCGACAGGAAGTGTGGGAGTGCCGGGTTCGGCACCTCGCCGATCCCGCCCAGCTCGGCCGAACCCATCCCGACCAGTTCGAGCGGCACGCTGTGACGCGCGGCCTCGAACAGGTCGGCGCCCAGCCGACGCCCCCGGCGCGCGAGGTTGTTCACGACCGTCACGCCTTTCGGCAACGTCCCGTGATACGCGACGTTGTCCGGCATCAGCACGCCATGCTCGATCACGCGCGTCGGCGTCACGCCGTTGTCCCACATCAGCGCGTTGAACGGCGTCACGTGCACCAGCAGGGCGTTCGGATCCTGCACCGGATGCAGCGTATCGGTCGGATGCTCGCGCGGCGGATCGTGCTCGACGAACAGGGTCGGCAACGCACGCTGGTCATCGCTCAGCAGCATCAGGCGGTCGTGCTCGTAATGCTTCTGATGCTGGTACAGCACGCAGTCGAATGCGGTGTCGCGCACGCACTCCGCCGGCACCTCGTGCACGTTGTCACCCCATGGCAGGTGCCCGACGCGGCCCGCATAGCCGGGCGGATCGTGCGGCTTCGTCACGAGGAAAAAATCGTGCGGCGCCTGCGACAGGTAATACAGGTAGTTGCCATGCACGTGCCAGGTCAGCACGCGCAGCCGCTTACGTGACATGACGCCTCTCCTCCGCCAGCAGTTCGCCCGCCCGCTCGACCACGTCGCCGACACCGATCGCCATCGCGCATTCGTGCCCATACGGGCACGTGTCGAACATGCACGGCCGGCACGCCGGATAGTTCGCGAGGACGCGATGCCGCGCGCCGTCGAGCGGCGCCCAGCGGGCCGTGTCGCTGCCGCACGCGACGACCACGCTCGGCGTGCCGAGCGCCGCCGCGACGTGCGACACGCCCGTGTCGTTGCACAACACCAGCCGTGCGCGTCCGATCAGCGCGGCCAGCGCGCCGAGCGGCGTGCGGCCGCACAGGTTCACGCAGGGCCGCGCGAGGTGCTCGGCGAACGCACCGGCCAGCGCCAGTTCCGCGCGCGTGCCGGTCAACACGATCTGCCAGCCGTCGTCGGCGAGCTGCCGTGCGGCAAGCGCGAAGCGCTCGACCGGCCAGCGCCGCGACGCCATCCGCGCGCCGGGATGCACGATCACGTAACGCCCCGGATCGAGCGCATGCTCGTCGCACAGCACGTGCCACAACGCGTAATCCAGCCCGCCGAGCGGGAATTCGAGGTAGTCGCCCCATTCCGCATAGCCGAGCGCGCGCATCAGCGCCAGGTATCGCGTGACTTCCGGCTCGTCGTCCCGCCACACGAGCGTGTGGTCGAGCCGGGTCGCGCCACCGTCGGCCGGCACGAAGCCGGCCGTGCGCGTGGCCCCGAGCGACGCGACGATCGCGTTGGTGTGCGTGCCGCTGCCGTGCAGCTGGATCGCGAGGTCGAAATCCCGTGCGCGGCACTCGGCGATGAACGCTTCACGGGCGGCTGCGTCGGGCACCGGTTGTTCGCCGAGCCCCGGCGCACCGGGAAACGCGATGAAACCGTCGAGGTAGTCCGAGAAGCGCGACGCAAACTCGCGCGCCCACGGCAGCCCGATCAGCGTGATCCGCGCGTCGGGTTCACCGCGCCGCAGCGCACGCAACGCGGGCACCGCGCACAGCATGTCGCCGAGCTGCAGCGCACGGAACACCGCGATGCGCGTCGGCCGCCGCACGCGCTCGAAATCGGCAGGTTCGGTCGTCATAGGAACAGGACCCGGAAATGAAGCGCGCCGCGCATGCGCCAGTACAGCGACACGGGCGGAATCGCGATGGACGTGACGATCATCTCGGCCACGTGCGACGGCGTGAGCTGCGTGCCGCGCAGGCGCTTCACGCAGAACGCCGCGGTCAACACGGCCCAGGCCGCCGCGCATGCCACGCCCGGCGCCGGCCACCCGGCCGCGAAGCACACGAGCGCGCCGAGCGCGGCGAGCACCGCCGCGTAGTAATGCCACGGCGGCACCGGCCGGATATGGCGGCGGTAGGTCGCACGGTGCTTCTTGTACAGCAGCGCGTCGAAATAGACCTTCGACTGCTGGCCGATGCTCGCGCCCCAGCGCGCCGGGCGCACCGGATGCACGATGCACGCCGCATCGGCGTCGACGATCGGCCCCGCGTGTTCGCGCAACGCGAACATCAGGTCCGCGTCCTCGCGCCAGGCGCGCGTGAAGCGTTCGTCGAAGCCGCCGACCCGTTCGAGCGCCACGCGCCGCACGAAACAGTTCGCCGTCGCGAATTCCGCATGCGCGAGGCCGGCCGCGTCGCGTTCGTAGTCGGTCGGGTGCGGCCGCAACGGCACGTCGATGCGGCCCGCGGCGGCGGATGCGGACGGTTCGGCCAGCAACGCGGCCGTGCCGTGGCGCAGCCACGCCGGATCGGGAATCGTGTCGTCGTCGGTGAACGCGATCAACGCGCCGCACGCGCTGCGCCAGCCGACGTTGCGCGCACCGGCCGGCCCCTGCGTGGCGGGCGCGGTCATGTAGCGGATCGCCGGCACGTCGGTCACGCGCGCACGGCACCGCTCGACGACGGGCCGCGCGCTGCCGGCGGCGTCGTCGTCGACCACGATGATCTCGTAGGCCGTCGGGTCGAACACCTGCACGCACAGTGCGTCGAGGCAGCGTTCGAGCAGGTCGGGCCGCCGGTAGGTCGGCACGACGACCGACACGACCGGCGGCCGTTGCGTATCGCGCGCGTTCATCTCGGTTTCTCCAGCAGGAACGAACCGATCACGAGCGCATCGAGCGGCGACGTCCAGAAGCATTCGAGCGCGTCGCGCGGCGTGCAGACGATCGGCTCGCCGCGGGTATTGAACGACGTGTTGACGAGCACCGGTACGCCGGTGAGCGCGTCGAACTCGGTCAGCAACGCGTGCAGCAGCGGATGCTGGGTCTCGTCGACGGTCTGCACGCGCGCGGTGCCGTCGATATGGCGCACGGCCGGAATCGTCGCTTCGGCGCCGGGCGCGACGTCGTACACGAACAGCATGAACGGCGCGCGCAGCGGCGTACGCCGTCCGCCGCGAAACCAGTGATGCGCCTTGCTTTCGAGCACGACCGGCGCGACCGGCCGAAAGTCCTCGCGATCCTTGATCTGGTTGAGCTTGCGCTGCATGTCCGGGTCGGTCGGCGACGCGAGGATCGAGCGTGCGCCGAGCGCGCGCGGGCCGAACTCCATGCGCCCCTGGAACCAGCCGATCACGCGGTTCGCCGCGAGCAGCGCGGCCGTTTGCGCGGCGACGTCGGCGAGCCGCCGGTACGGCAGCTGGGCGTCCTTCAGGAACGCCTCGATCGCGTCGTCGCCGTACGACGGCCCGAGATACGCATGGTCCATCCGCCATGCGCCGCGCTCGCCGCGCATCCGGAAGTCGGTCCACAGCGCCGCGCCGAGCGCGGTGCCGGCGTCGCCGGCGGCGGGCTGCACCCACACGTCGTCGAACGGGCCGCGATCGCGGATCTTCGCGTTCATCACGCAGTTCAGCGCGACGCCGCCCGCCATCGCGAGCTGCCGTTCGCCGGTGCCGGCGGCCAGCCAGTCGACCGCCTGCAACGCCGTTTCTTCCAGCACGAGCTGCAACGCATGCGCGATGTCGCAGTGATGCGGCTCGATCGGGCCGCCGCGTTCGCGCGGCGGGCCGAACAGCGCGACGAGATCGCCGTCGAGGATCGCGTAGCGTCCGTCGCCGTCGTAGCGCACCAGCTTGCGCATCGCGTCGGCGAACACCGGCTTGCCGTACGACGCGAGCGCCATCACCTTGTACTCGTCGGACGAATGCAGGAAGCCGAGGTAGCGCGTCACGCGTTCGTACAGCAACCCGAGCGAATGCGGCAGGTTCACCTGGCCGAGCCGCCGGTACGACCGGCCGTCGAACGCGCCGTAGCTGGTCGTCGCACGCTCGCCGCGCCCGTCCATCGTCATCACCGCGCAGCGCGCGTACGGCGCAGCGAGAAACGCGCTCGCCTCGTGCGCGAGATGGTGCTCGACGAAATGCCAGCGGAACGGCCCGTCGTGCGTGACACCACGAAAACGCCGCTGCAGGTGGTGCGGCGCGCCGCCCGCGAGCTGGCGCGGCGCGTTCACGATCGACGACAGGAACAGCGGATGCCAGGGCGACGCGCCGCCGTTGCGCGGCGCGTGCGCCGACGGCGAAAGCGGCAAGGTCAGCGACGGCTCGGCCGTGTCGCGGTCGAGCTCGAACCACGGGTCGTACGAATACGCGACGTGGTCGACGTCCGCGAGCGCGATGCCGGCCTCCGCGAGGCAGTAGTCGATCGCATGGTAGGGCAGCTCCCAGGTCGAGAACGGTACCGGGCGCTTCGCGTGCTTCACGTGCGTGAAGCGTTCGTCCTCGGCGGCCGCGATCACGACGCCGTCGCGCACGAGGCACGCGGCACTGTCGTGAAAGGCGGCGTTGATGCCGAGCGTATGGATCGGTTCGGGCATGCGTCAACTCCTCGTGATGGCGGGCGAGAACGGAATCACGTTCGACGGGCTCGCGTCGACCGGTCCGTCGCCCTGCATGGCGGCCCGCACGGCCGCGCGCCGCGCATGGCGCATGCGACCGCGCAGCAGCGCGTGCACGGCGGCGACCGCATCGTCGACGCTCACCTCCCGCAGGCACGGATGGCCGGGTTGATCGCACACGCTGCGGTAGCAGTTGCGGCACGGCACGTCGACGTTCAGCACCCGGTGCGGCACCCGCCACGGCGTGTGCTGCGGATTGGTCAGCGCATAGAGATCGACCACCGGCGTGCCGAGCGCGGCGGCGAGATGCACCGGGCCGGAATTGTTCGACAGCAGCAGGTCGGCCGTCTCGATCAGCGCGCCGAGTTCGCCGAGCGACAGCACGCCCGCCAACGGCACCGCGCGCGGGCCCGCGCGGGCGCATACCGTGTCGACCAGC
>NZ_JAAGPC010000157.1:0-20395 GCF_017104595.1 Burkholderia sp. Tr-20390
TCCCGGCCGCGGACGGTACGCGCGCCACCGGGGCGCGCGGACGACATCAATCAGATCGGAGCGTTTTCAGGCGGGGCGCGAGGCTGCGCGAGACGGATGCCCTGGCGGGGAAAATCGGGAATGGCGGGCGCGGCCGCGCGATAGGCGAACGTCCGCACGAATCCCGGCAGGGCGGGCAGGCTCGACCCGAGCGCCACGTTCGCCGCGAAGCCGGGGCAGTACACGCAGTGCGGCACGCCGGCATGGTCGAACGACGACGTGTCGTGATCGCCGCCCGCCTGCGCGAGCACGATCTGGCGGGCGCCTGCTGCACTGCACAACTCGAGCGTGAGCTCGCCGGAGCCGCTCGACGCAAGACGCGCATAGCCGATGACGGGCGACAGTACGTTCAGTACCAGCGCCAGCCATACGAGGCCGATCCATCGCGTCGTTCGTTTCATCGCGGTCCAGAAAAAGTGCGCGCAAGTATAACAAGCAGCCCGATTGCCGCCGATTCCGCACGATGCAATAGTCGGCATCGCAGCACGCGCCAGAGCGCATGTGCCGTTAATACAACAGAGACAAAATCTAACGATTCGCCACTGGCATAAATCCAAGCACGAGGTTGATAATCATCGAACCTGCTGGAGAAATGACCATGGACGAAAGACCAACTCGCATGCCACCGCCGGAGCAAGTGATGAGCCCGGATCCGGAACCCGTCGGCGTGGAATTCCTCGCCGAATTGCCCGACCACGTGCGGGCATTCTTCGACGAGCAGCACAAGCTGTACTCGCCGAAGTGAACGCCTGTCCGGTTCTGTAACCGCCACGTGTCGATCCTCGCTATCGTGCGGTTCATCACTGCGCATCGCGCGCAATTCGCCTCGCACCCGGGCCGCAACAGCCTGACGGTGCCGGATCAGCTCGCCTGCTGATTCTCCGGTCGCTGCGCTACGCCGCGCGACTGTCTTCGTCTATCCTTCTGGTTTTCCACCTCCGGCCCGCCCGGCTCTCCCGATCGTTCCGATGAAGCAAGCCATTCGTGCCAGCCTCGCTGTCGCCGCGCTCGGCGTCGCCCTCTTCTCGTCCCCGCGCATCGCCAATGCAGACGGTGACGACACGGCCCTCACCAATATCGTCGCGCTCGCGTCGCAGCGCCTCGCGCTCGCCGAACCGGTCGCTCGATGGAAATGGGCGAATCACAAGGCAATCGAGGACCGGCCGCGCGAAGCGGAACTGCTTGTGTCAGTCGAGAAGCGCGCGGCACAGGCCGGCGTCGATCCCGCGTTCGCACGGACGTTCTTCGAGGATCAGATCACCGCGAGCAAGGATGTGCAGAATGCGCTGTTCGCGACCTGGCGCGCGACGCGGCCGCCGGAAGGCACGCCGCCCGATCTCGCGACCAGCACGCGCCCGGCGCTCGACCGGCTGACGCAGAAAATGCTCGCGGGGCTCGCGCAGGTTGCACCGCTGCGGGATGCGCCTGATTGCCAGGCGCGGCTCGCGCGCAGCATCGCCAACTGGAAGACGCTCACGCGCTACGACGCTACGCAAACGCAGGCACTCGACACCGCGCTGTCGCACGTCTGCTCGGCCGGCGGCGCAAGCGCGATCGGCTGACGACAGCGGGTGCGGGTCACGCGACCGCGCCTGATTAACCCGCCTGCGCCGCAGGTGTGAGCGCGGCGAGCGGAATCAGCTGCAGGCCGCGTGCGAGATGCGTCTGCAGCAGACGGTGGGTAAAGGGCTCGAACGCACCGTCCGTCCCGTCGGCCGCGAGTTGCGCGGCCGCGTCGAGCGACTCCGCCGCGCCGAGATAGCGCCAGCCGTCGATCACGTGAAACAGGCTGCGCTCGCCGCTCGCCTCGAATGCGACCGCACCTTCGAACGGCCAGGGCGCAGCGCCGGCACGGGCGTCGGCCGCGAGGCGCCGGTTGTATGACGGCCGCAGCCGGGCAATCCATTGCGCTTCGGCCAGCATCGCCCCCAACTCGTTGCCGGTCTCGCGCCATTCGACCCGCCGCACCTGCTGCGCCAGTCGCATTTCCTTCGACGAACGGCGCTCGCCCATCAGTAGCGCACGCAGCCGCTGCCGCACACGCACGCTGCGGCCAACATAGAGCGGCACATCCTCCTCCCCGAACAGTGCGTACGCACCGCAGCCGGGTGGCGCGGTATCGAGCCAGGCTTCGGTCAGGTCGCCGCCCAGACGGAAGTGGCGCGTCGTGCGCGCGATCTGGTCACGCAGCCGCTCGAGCGGCACGATATCGTGCAACAGGCGCCAGAACTGCCACAGCAGGTCCGCATCCGCCAGCGCCCGGTGGCGGGCAGCCGGCACGAGGCCGTGGCGCTCGATCAACGCGTCGAGGCCGTGCCGCGACTCACGCGGGAACAGCGCCTTCGACAGCCGCACCGTACACAGCACATCGGGATTGAACGCGAAGCCGGCGCGCTCGAATTCGGCCCGCAGGAAGCCCCGGTCGAAGTTCGCGTTGTGCGCGACGAAAAGCTTGCCGTCGAGCCGCTCGAACAACGCCGGCGCCAGCGACGCAAATGACGGCGCATCGCGCACCATCTCGTCCGAAATGCCCGTCAGTTGCTGGATGAACGGCGGAATCGGCTGCCCCGGATCGACGAGCGTCGTCCACGTCGACACGCCGAGCGGGCCGATTTCGACCACGCCGATTTCGGTGATGCGGTGTTCGGCGAGCGAGCCGCCAGTGGTTTCAAGGTCGACGAAAACGAGCGGCTGTTCGCTGGCGGGATCGGACGGACGGGGGGAATCTGACATGAAAAGACTGGGAAACGATGCTTCCGTGAGTATGCACCGGCATCCGGGTTCGCGGCCAGCCCGAACCGGAATGTTCCGCCCCCGTAAAACAAAAAGCCCCCGCAATGCGGGGGCCGGACGTGATCGGCAATGCGTGGCGCGTCAGACCGCCTGGATATTCGCTGCCTGCTTGCCTTTCGGCCCGACTTTCACGTCGAACGAAACACGCTGGTTTTCCTTCAGCGTCTTGAAGCCGTCCATCTTGATTTCGGAAAAGTGTGCAAACAAATCTTCACCGCCATTGTCCGACGTAATAAAGCCGAAACCTTTAGCATCGTTAAACCATTTCACGATACCGGTATCCATGTCTTCGTTCCCCACTCGATTAGATCCAAAAAAGCTATTTTTATAGCCGTTTCCCGAAATCCCGAAACATTGCGCCAGCACCCACACCAGCACGCCGCCCGAGGACGGAGTGCTGACTTTATAAATTGGACAATCCGGGTGCGTCAAGGAAATTTTTGACGATCGTTTTATCAAAAAAGAGCTAATACCACTGGAATCGGTACACCGGCGCCTTTGATTAATTGATTCGCATCAAAAACCTGTCAACCTTACCGGGATCGGACCATTAATAATCTTGCGCGAGAAAATCCTACCGGGGACAAATCGGCTCGGTAAATTCCTCGGGTTTTTTCCGGGTTGCGGAAACCCGAGGACATTGCGATGCTCACTTAACGTCGGAAGGAAGGAGAAGGTCATGTGGCTGGACGGAATCAAGCGCTTCGCGAGCCGGCTCGGACGCGTACACCGCAAGTCCCGCGCCCTGGCCGAGTCAGTGTCCTCGCGCGAAGCGCCGTGCGACACCGAATTCGATACGACCTGGCACGGCGATCACTGGCAGAACCTGCTCTCGTCGCCCCTCGATGCCCGTCACTACGTGATGGAAGACTGGACATACACGCCGCCCCCCAACGAATCCAAGGAGGCCGCACCCGCGGCCAAGCGCAAGCGGCGCTCGTTCGCGCAATAGCGCGCGGGCCGACAGGGCAAAAAAAAGCGCGACTGGGAAGTCGCGCCGACAAAGGTTTGGAGATCTTTTCCGTCAACGAAAAAGTCTGCTTCGGAAAGCAGAGATCGCAGTATAACGAGAGAACAACCTTTCATTAGCCATGCTCCACACAAACCTCTATTGCCGATGTGTCAATAATCGGATGACGGCCATCCTCGCCTCCTGCTGACCGCCTGTCGCGATCGCGCAACGCCCGTTCCGTAGTCCTGATCGCCATTTTTCTTCGCTGCACCGCCACAAACCCTTGATGGGCAACCGTTTGCGCCACATTGCCGATCTTTGCGGATTCCAAAATATACTATTGCTTAAAGCGCATTCCTCCCCCACTCCACGCACTCCGTACACTGCAGATGGCTTTTTGATAAGCGCACCGCCGCTCTGCCGGACCGGCCGCAACGTCAAGCACAACATGCCAGTCCGCAGCAGGTTCGATCGACATCATCCTGTTTGGAGACAGATCCATGAAAAAAACCCTGATCGTCACCGCGTTGTCGGGTGTATTCGTGACGGCAGCTCACGCCCAAAGCAGCGTGACGCTCTATGGCCTGATCGACGCAGGCATCACCTATACGAACAACCAGGGTGGCCACAGCTCATGGTCGGAACGCAGCGGCCAGATCAACGGCAGCCGCTGGGGCCTGCGCGGCACGGAAGATCTCGGTGGCGGACTGAAAGCAATCTTCGTGTTGGAAAACGGCTTCAACATCGCCAACGGCACGCTTGGCCAGAATGGCCGCGAATTCGGCCGCCAGGCGTTCGTCGGCCTGTCTCATGACCAGTTCGGCGCCGTCACCCTCGGTCGCCAATACGACAGCGTCGTCGACTACATCGGGCCGCTGTCGCTGACCGGTACGCAATTCGGCGGCACCCAGTTTGCCCACCCGTTCGACAACGACAACCTGAACAATTCGTTCCGGATCAATAACGCCGTCAAGTACACGAGCGTCAATTACGGCGGTCTGAAGTTCGGCGCGTTGTACGGCTTCTCGAACAGCAGCCAGTTCTCGAACAATCGTGCGTACAGCGCGGGCGTGTCGTACACCTATGCCGGCTTCAATATCGGCGCCGGCTACCTGCAGTTGAACAATGACATCTCGGGCCTCACGTCGGCGGCGGTCACCAACAGCGGCGGCGCGGTGGCCGGCGACAATACGTTCGTCGGCAAGCGTCAGCGCGTGTTCGGCGGCGGCCTGAACTACACATTCGGCCCGGCAACGGCCGGCTTCGTGTTCACGCAATCGCGCGTGAACCGGGCGCTCGGCATCTCCGCGGGGGCCTCGGGCGTGTCGAATGGGCTGGGTCTCGACGGCACGTTTGCCCGCTTCAACAACTACGAAGTAAACGCCCGCTACGCGCTCACGCCGGCCTTGTCGCTGGCCGGGTCGTACACATACACCGCCGGCTTCCTGGACGGCCGTCATCCGGGCTGGAACCAGTTCAACCTGCAAACCGACTATGCACTGTCCAAGCGGACCGACGTGTATGTGCAAGGCGTGTATCAGCGCGTCAGCACGGACGGCCTGGGCATCGGCGCCTATGTCAATGGCCTCGGTGGTGCTTCATCGACCAACAAGCAGATCGCGGTCACGGCAGGCCTGCGCCATCGCTTCTGAGCGACCGGCATTCCGCCGCACGCCGGATGACGAAGCGCCCCATCGGGGCGCTTTTTCTTTGCCGGGTTGCGCCGTGCGCTGTTCAGGCGTTGCCCGGCGCCGGGTAACGGACGTCGAGCACGTCGATCGGCTGCGGGCCGGCCGGCGTCATCAGCATGACGGTATCGCCGATCTTCGCCTTGATGAGTGCGCGCGCGACCGGCGAAATCCAGCTGACACAGCCGCGATCGAGATCGACCTCGTCGATCCCGACGATCGTGATCGTGTGATCCTCGCCGTCCGGTGTCTCGTAATCGACCGTCGCGCCGAAAAACACTTGGTCGACATTCTCCTGCCGGCTTGCATCGACGACTTCGGCCAGATCGAGCCGCTTCGTCAGGAAGCGGATGCGGCGATCGATCTCGCGAAGCCGCCGCTTGCCGTAGATGTAGTCGCCATTCTCCGACCGGTCGCCATTCGACGCGGCCCAGGACACGAGCCGCACGACCTCGGGACGCTCGACGTCGATCAGGTTCAGCAGTTCGTCCCTCAGCCGCTTGTGGCCGGCGGGCGTGATGTAGTTCTTCGCACCCGCCGGAATCGCGGGCTGGGCCTGGTCGAGATCGTCGTCGTCGCCGTCCGACTCTTTGACAAACGCCTTGTTCATGATGCAGATTCAACATGGATGACTGATGCTCCAAGGGTACACGAAGGGCGCCCCGGCAAGGTCATGGCACCTAATTTGCGAATAAGGCTTCCCTTTTTATACAACCCTGCTATACTTCCGCTTCTGCGTGCGGCTGTAGCTCAGTTGGATAGAGTACTTGGCTACGAACCAAGGGGTCGTGGGTTCGAATCCTGCCAGCCGCGCCACTTTTTTCGAGGGCCTTCCCAACCGAAGGCCCTTTCAGTTCGAAGCAGTAGAAGTCTTGTTGTTGCGTGCGGCTGTAGCTCAGTTGGATAGAGTACTTGGCTACGAACCAAGGGGTCGTGGGTTCGAATCCTGCCAGCCGCGCCACTTTTTTGGGAACCTTCCCATCGCAGAAGGTTCCGACAGTTAAGCAGTACCGTTTTGCGTGCGGCTGTAGCTCAGTTGGATAGAGTACTTGGCTACGAACCAAGGGGTCGTGGGTTCGAATCCTGCCAGCCGCGCCACCTTAAAAGGGCTTTCCTCCGGGAAAGCCCTTTTTCTTTTCCGCCGCCCTTTCCTTCCCTTGCTCAACGCACGGCAACGTACGGTCGCGTGACGCCCCTTTTCGGAAGAACGTCGACCACGCCGCACGTTCACGCCTCCGGCAGCACAAATGAAAACGGCGGCCATTGGCCGCCGTCGATCGCTCGCCCACACGGGCCGCGTCAGTAATCCTGACGCTCGCGCTCGATGCGCATGCCGCCGTCGTGGCGCGCATGCGCACCGTCGTCGGTCGAACGCTCGCGCATGATCCGCATCACGTCCGGATTGGTTCGCACGCGCCGCATCACGTTCGCGAGATGCACGCGGTCGCTGACCTGGATCACGAAGCGCAGCACCGTCGATTCGTGCGTCAGATCCTCGTCCATCGCGATATGCACGATGTTCGCGTCGGCAGACGTGATGTCCGCCGCCACGCGCGCAAAGATGCCCTTCGTGTTCTTCACGAGCGCCTTCACCGCGACATCGAACAGGCGGCCCGGCTGCGGCGCCCATTCGACGTCGATCCAGCGGCCCGGATCGCGGCGATGGATACGCTGCGCCACGCGGCAATCGGTCGTATGAATCGCCATCCCCAGGCCGATGCCGATGTAACCCATGATCGCGTCGCCCGGAATCGGCCGGCAGCATGCGGACAACTGCACGGACATCCCTTCGGTGCCGGTGATCACGACCGGCGGCGCGTGGTGCGCGGGATGCCGCTCGGACTTCGGCAGATCGTCGTCCGCATCGCGGCCGCTCATCAGCACCTCGATGCGCTTGGCCATCACCGCGGCCACGCGGCGGCCAAGGCCGATGTCCGCGAAGATTTCTTGACGGCTCTTGTTGCCCGTCCACTGCACGAGCTTCTCCCACACTTCCGGCTCGACATCGGCCAGCGCGAGACCATAGCCCTTCAGGCTCTGGTCGACCAGCCGCTCGCCCAGCTGCACCGATTCGTTCAGGCGCATCGTCTTCAGGTAGTGCCGGATCGCCGAGCGCGCCTTGCCGGTACGCACGAAACCGAGCCACGCGGGGTTCGGCTTCGAATACGGCGCCGTGATCACTTCGACGATGTCGCCGCTCTTCAGCTCGGTGCGCAGCGGCAGCAGCTCGTTGTTGATCTTCACGGCCACGCACTGGTTGCCGAGATCGCTGTGGATCGAATACGCGAAATCGAGTGCCGTCGCGCCGCGCGGCAGCGCCATGATCTTCGACTTCGGCGTGAACACGTAGACCGCATCCGGGAACAGGTCGATCTTCACGTGCTCGAGGAATTCGCTCGAATCACCGGCTTCGCTCTGGATGTCGAGCAGCGACTTCAGCCACTGGTGCGCGCGCTTCTGCACGTCGCTGAGATCCGCGCTGCCGTTCTTGTACAGCCAGTGCGCGGCGACCCCCGCCTCGGCGATCTCGTGCATCTTGCGCGTGCGCACCTGGAATTCGATCGGCGCGCCGAACGGGCCGACCAGCGTGGTGTGCAGCGACTGATAGCCGTTGATCTTCGGGATCGCGATGTAGTCCTTGAACTTGCCGGGCACGGGCTTGTACAGCGCATGCAACGCCCCGATGCACGTGTAGCAGTCGAGCGGGCTGTCGACGACGACGCGAAAGCCGTACACGTCGAGCACCTGCGAGAACGACAGCTGCTTGTCGCGCATCTTGCGGTACACGCTGTAGATGGTCTTTTCGCGGCCGGTGATCTCGGCGTCGATCTTCGCATCGGCCATCGCGCGCTGCGCGGCTTCGAGGATCTTGCTGATCACTTCGCGGCGGTTGCCGCGCGCGGCCTTCACGGCCTTCTCGAGCGTCGCGTAGCGATGCGGGTTGAAATTCGCGAAGCTCATGTCCTGCAGCTCGCGATACGTGTTGTTCAACCCGAGGCGGTGCGCGATCGGCGCGTAGATGTCGAGCGTTTCCCGCGCGACGCGGCGGCGCTTTTCCATCGGCACCGCGCCGAGCGTGCGCATGTTGTGCAGGCGGTCGGCGAGCTTGACGAGAATCACGCGCACGTCGCGTGCCATCGCGAGCAGCATCTTGCGGAAGTTTTCCGCCTGCGCTTCCTCGCGGCTGCGGAATTCCATCTTGTCGAGCTTCGACAGGCCATCGACCAGTTCGGCGACCTTCGGGCCGAACCGTTCGGCCAGCTCGCTCTTGGTCACGCCCTGGTCTTCCATCACGTCATGCAGCAGCGCGGCCATGACGGCCTGCGCGTCGAGCTTCCAGCCGGCGCAGATTTCCGCGACGGCGACGGGATGGGTGATGTAGGGTTCGCCGCTCTGGCGATATTGACCGAGGTGGGCTTCGTCACTGAAGTGGAACGCCGCCTTGACCTCTTTGATTTCTTCCGGAGGAAGATACTCGGCAAGCACGCCCGTCAGTTTCGCGATCGAAACGACGCCGTGCTTGCGAGGCTGCTCCGGTGTGGCGGTCGGCCCGAACAGATGCCGGAAGGACTGTTCGAGAACCGCGTCGATGTACTGGCGCGCAGGCGACTGGGCCGTGGCTTCGGTGGTCGAATCCGCGGAGGCGGACGATGGGGTGGTGCTCATATTCGCCTCCAGGTCGAGTCGTTGCGCGCGTGGATTACATGGCTGGAACGGGCCGGATGCGCGTTACACCGGCACCTTCTTCAGCATCTCGACGCCGACCTGGCCGGCAGCGATTTCGCGCAGCGCGACGACGGTCGGCTTGTCGCGGCTTTCGATCTTCGGCGTATGGCCTTGCGCGAGCTGCCGCGCGCGATAGGTGGCGGCGAGCGCCAGTTCGAAGCGGTTCGGGATTTGCTTCAGGCAGTCTTCGACGGTAATGCGAGCCATGTTGGTAATTCCTTCTGAATATAGTCCTTATTCTACCTTATGTCCCTCGTCCCCCGCGTCATTCCGCGTGGGGCAGATGGATGCCGAGCTCGATGAACAGCTCCGTGTGTCGCGCGTACTGCGAAGCAAAGCGCAGGCGCGTGGCCGCGACGATGCATTCGAGCTCCGCGAGCGCACGCTCGAAGTTCTCGTTGATCACCACGTATTCCGCTTCGGGCGCGTGCGCGATCTCGCTGCCGGCGGCCAGCAGGCGGCGCGTGATCACTTTCGGCTCGTCCTGGCCGCGCTTCTTCAGGCGCTCCTCGAGCGCGTCGAGCGACGGCGGCAGGATGAAGATGCCGACCGCGTTGCGGAACTGCTTCTTCACCTGCAGCGCGCCCTGCCAGTCGATCTCGAGCAGCACGTCGTGGCCGTTCTTCATCTGCTCTTCGATCCACACGCGCGACGTGCCGTAGTAGTTGCCGTGCACTTCCGCGCTCTCGAGGAATTCGTGCGCCGCGTGACGCGCGCGGAAATCCTCGACCGTCGTGAAGTGATAGTGCTGGCCGTCCTGCTCGCCCGGGCGCGGCTTGCGGGTCGTGTACGAGATCGACAGGCAGATGTCGCTGTCCTTCGACAGCAGCGCATTCACGAGCGTCGACTTGCCGGCGCCCGACGGCGCGACGACCATGAACAGGTTGCCGGGATAGACGCCGCCATGCAGCGAATGCGCGGCGTGTCCGTCGTGAGTGGATTGGGTCATGTTGCGTTACTCCAGGTTTTGCACTTGCTCGCGCATCTGCTCGATCAACAGCTTGAGCGCCATCGATGCATCGGCGAGTTCCTTCGCCGCCGCCTTCGAGCCGAGCGTGTTCGCTTCGCGATTCAGTTCCTGCATCATGAAGTCGAGACGCTTGCCGACGCGGCCGCCCTTCTCGATCACATGGCGCGTTTCGTTCAGGTGCGCGGTGAGTCGCGACAGCTCTTCCGCGATGTCGATCCGGATCCCGTACATCGTCACTTCCTGACGAATGCGCTCCGCGGCTTCCTCGCGCGTGACGATCGTCGAGCTGCCTTCGGGCGCCGCGAGGCCGAGCGCCTCCTGCAGCCGTTCGACGATCTTCTGCTGGTGCTTCGCGATCAGCTCCGGCACGAGCGGCGTGATGCGCGCGACGATCGCTTCCATCTCGGTGACGTTCGACAGCAGCATCGTCGCCAGTTGCGCGCCTTCGCGCGAACGCACGACGACGAGCTCGCCGATCGCTTCCTTGCCGCACGCGAGCACCGCCTCGCGGATCGCGTCAGCCGACACGCCGCTCTCGGCGATCACGCCGGGCCAGCGCAGGATCTCGCCCGCGCGCAGGCGGCCGACGCCCGGGAACGAGTCGAGCACCGAGCGCTCGAGCTCGGCGAGCTGGCCGAGCGCCGACTGGTTCAGCGCGCCCGCGCCGATGCTCTGCTCGCCGCGCTGCAGGTTGATGCGGATGTCGACCTTGCCGCGCGACAGCTTGTTCATCAGCATTTCGCGCAACGCGGGTTCGCACGCGCGCACGTCGTCCGGCATCCGGAAATTCAGGTCGAGAAAGCGCGAGTTCACGGTGCGCAGTTCGACCGACACGCTGGTGCCGCCGTTGCCGGTGGCCGTCGCGAGTTCGCGCGTCGCGCTCGCGTAGCCCGTCATGCTGTAGATCATGGTTCGTCTCGCCGTCTTTGTGCCCTCGCGGGCGGGGATATGTCGAGGCGCCCGGCGCATCGGAAAGCGCGGGGCGGGAAGCGCGCATTATCCCATTTTTGCGGACCACCCCGCCGGGCACGCCCGCCGTTCGGCGCTAAAATCGGGGTTTCCTCTCGTTCCGCGATTCCCACATGACGTCTTCCGTTTCCCGCCCGAGCGGCCGCCGCGCCGACGAACTGCGCAAGGTCGCCCTGACCCGCCACTACACGAAACATGCCGAAGGCTCGGTGCTGGTCGAATTCGGCGACACCAAGGTGCTCTGCACCGCGAGCGTGTCCGAGCGCGTGCCCGACTTCCTGCGCGACCGCGGGCAAGGCTGGCTGACCGCCGAATACGGGATGCTGCCGCGCGCGACGCATACGCGCAGCGACCGCGAAGCCGCCCGCGGCAAGCAGACCGGCCGCACGCAGGAAATTCAGCGCCTGATCGGCCGCGCGCTGCGCGCGGTGTTCGACCTCGAAGCGCTCGGCCCGCGCACGATCCACATCGACTGCGACGTGATCCAGGCCGACGGCGGCACGCGCACGGCGAGCATCACCGGCGCGTTCGTCGCCGCGCACGACGCCGTGTCGAAGCTGATCGCGGCCGGCAAGCTCACGCGCTCGCCGATCACCGACCACGTCGCCGCGATCTCGGTCGGCGTGTACCAGGGCGCGCCCGTGCTCGACCTCGATTACGCGGAAGATTCGCAGTGCGACACCGACATGAACGTCGTGATGACGGGCGCCGGCGGTTTCGTCGAAGTCCAGGGCACGGCCGAAGGCGTGCCGTTCTCGCGCGCCGAGATGAACGCGCTGCTCGACCTCGCGCAAGGCGGGATCGCCGAGCTGGTGCAGCTTCAGAAAGACGTGCTGGGCGCCTGACATGCCGGACGACCACACCACCGCGCCGCTGTCGCGCATCGTTCTGGCGTCGAACAACGCGGGCAAGCTGCGCGAATTCACCGCGCTGTTCTCGACGGTCGGCATCGAGATCGTCCCGCAGGGCGACCTTGCCGTGCCTGAGGCGGAAGAGCCGTTCGGCACCTTCATCGAGAATGCGCTGACGAAGGCACGCCACGCGTCGCGGCTCACCGGGCTGCCGGCGATCGCCGACGATTCGGGCCTGTGCGTGCGCGTGCTGCGCGGCGCGCCGGGCGTCTATTCGGCACGCTACGCGCAGCGCGCGGGCCGTGACAAGGGCGACGCGGCGAACAACGCGTATCTCGTCGAGCAGCTGCGCGGCGTCGACGACCGGCGCGCATACTATTGCTGCGTGCTCGCGCTCGTGCGCCATGCGGACGACCCCGAGCCGCTGTTCGCCGAAGGACGCTGGGCGGGCGAGATCGTCGACACGCCGCGCGGCGAGCACGGATTCGGCTACGACCCGTATTTCTACCTGCCGTCGCTCGGCGCGACGGCCGCCGAACTCGAGCCGGCCGTGAAGAACACGCACAGCCATCGCGCGCTGGCGCTGAAGGCGCTGCTGGCGCGGCTCGCGGAGGAAGCATGAGCACGCCTGATACCCGTTCGCCAGCGGAGGTCGCATGAGCCAGGCTGCGGAAACCGGCGCGCGCGTCGTCGCGACCTTCACGTCGCCCGGCCAGGTGCGGCTCACGTCGCTGCCGCCGCTCGCGCTGTACGTGCATTTCCCGTGGTGCGTGCGCAAGTGCCCGTACTGCGATTTCAATTCGCACGAGTGGAAGGGCGAACGGTTTCCGGAAACCGAGTATCTCGACGCACTGCGCGCCGATCTCGAGCAGGCGCTGCCGCTCGTGTGGGGCCGCCAGGTGCATACGGTATTCATCGGCGGCGGCACGCCGAGCCTGCTGTCGGCGGCCGGCCTCGACCGGATGCTGTCCGACGTGCGTGCGCTGCTGCCGCTCGACGCCGATGCCGAGATCACGCTCGAGGCGAATCCGGGCACGTTCGAGGCCGCGAAGTTCGCGCAGTTCCGCGCGAGCGGCGTGAACCGCCTGTCGGTCGGCATCCAGAGCTTCAACGAAACGCACCTGAAGGCGCTCGGCCGGATTCACGACACCACGCAGGCACGCGCTGCGGTCGAGATCGCCGCGAAGAACTTCGACAACTTCAACCTCGACCTGATGTTCGCGCTGCCGAACCAGACGCTCGACGAATGCCGCACCGACATCGAGACCGCGCTGTCGTACGCGCCGCCGCATCTGTCGCTGTATCACCTGACGCTCGAGCCGAATACGCTGTTCGCGAAATTCCCGCCGGTCGTGCCCGACGACGACGCGTCGGCCGACATGCAGGAATGGATCCACGCACGCACGGCCGAGGCCGGTTACGGGCGCTACGAAGTGTCCGCGTATGCGAAGCCGAATCATCAGTGCAAGCACAACCTGAACTACTGGCGCTTCGGCGACTATCTCGGGATCGGTGCGGGCGCACACACGAAGCTGTCGTTCCCGAACCGGATCCTGCGGCAGGCACGCTACAAGCACCCGGCGACCTTCATCGAGCAGGCGATGGCCGGCACGGCCGTGCAGGAAGAGCGTGAAGTCGGCGCGCGCGACCTGCCGTTCGAGTTCATGCTGAACACGCTGCGGCTCGTCGAGGGCTTCCCCGTGCACAGCTTCGCCGAACGCACGGGCCTGCCGATGAGCACGATCGAGCCGGCGCTGCAGGAAGCGGAACGGCGCGGGCTGATCGCGCGCGATTTCGCGCAGATCGCGCCGACGCCGCTGGGCCAGCGTTTCCTCAACGACCTGCAGGAATTGTTCCTGCGCGACGATTGAAGGGATGAATCACGCGGCATTTCGGTTACAATGCCGCCTCGTGTGGAAGCGTGGCCGAGCGGTTTAAGGCACCGGTCTTGAAAACCGGCGACGGGAAACTGTCCGTGAGTTCGAATCTCACCGCTTCCGCCAGGAAGTTCGCCAAACCCCGTCCATTCACCGAATGACGGGGTTTTTTGTTGGTCCGCGCACGCCCATCCCCCACGTTCCGACGCGTCACGCCGGATGCCGTTACAATCCGGCGCTCCGATTCGCGAAACGGGAAACCCACGTCATGAAGCCCTTCATCGTCTCGTCGCTCGCTGCACTGCTGGTTGCCGTCAGCACGCCGGCGACGGCCGACACCGCCGCCGGCGGCGACGCGCAAGCGTCGTGCGCGATCGCCTACGTGACGGGCGTCGGCGGCTCGCCGCGTGGCCTGAGCGAATACCTCGCGAGCCCGTCGCCCTACAACTACGTGAAGGACAACGACCTCCAGTGCAAGGTGGGTGACGATGGACGCACGTCGAACTGCACCGGCGTGACCTACCTCCGGAACGAACAGGTCAGCGTATACGACGATTCCGATCCGGCGACGCTGACCGTCGTGGCGCGCGTGGAGCTCGACCACGGCCAGAAATACCCGGTGATCATCGTCGTGCAGCGCAAGGACGCGCGCTGCAAGCAATGATGCGGCGCCGCGCGCGAGCCCGTCCGCCGAAACGGCACGGGCGTTCGCGCCGGCCCTCGCACGGCACCTGAGCGGCGGGCACCGGCAGCGGCACGCCATTACATCGCAACGTGCCGGAAGCCACCCTCCCGGCCGGCCGCTCGATCACCTAGAATTCGATCAACACGGCGACACGACCGCCGCCGCGTACTCGATGCCGCGCGCGCCACCCCTGCGTGCGGCACACGGAGATCGCCATGACCGAACTGTCGACACCGGCGGAACACGTCGATTACGAAGGCTTCGAGATCCATGTCGTGCCGGCCGTCGCGCCCGGCAGCGACACGCGCTACACCTACACCGGTTACGTGTGCCATCCGGGCGCGAATCCCGCCTTGCCCGGCCACGCGGTGCCCTTCCATGCGGACGGCGAGGAAAGCTTCGCGAGCCTCGATGAAGCCGTCCACGAAGCCGTGCACATCGGCAAGAGCATCATCGACGGCACGCACCCCGACCTGTCGATCCTGTCACTCGTCACGCACGGCTTCTGAACCGGGCCGCACGCATCGCCGAAGATGGCGCGGGCGCGCCCGTGGTGCTGCCTGCAGCGACCCGCTGCGCTCGCGCCGGACCCTCGCCACGCGCCGGCGTGCCAGTCGCGTTCCTCGTGTTTCTTTCAACCTTGCAACACGCACGCCGCGATGCACGGGTGCGGCAGCCACGCGAGCGTACTGTCACATGTCACGTCACATCGCGCTGCGCGAGCACACGCCTTCTCGTCATCAGCGCTCGCATCATCCGGCATCGCCCGTTATGCGTTTCTCCCGATATCGGCTCGCGTCCGTGCGCCTATCATTTTTTTATAGTCACTTCCGGCTAGCCTCCCATGCGCCCCCTTCCCCGTTTGCATGTCGACCGGTTGCGTGCAGTTGCACTGGCCGTCGTCGCCATGCTCGCGGCGTGCACGATCACGCCGCCTCCGTCGCTGCACTCGATCCTGACGATTCCGTCGATCACCCGCAGCGGCAACCTCGACCAGTACCGCGTCGAAGTCGCGCACCGTGTCGCCGAACGCAATCCGTCCGGCATGCTGCACGGCATACCCCAGGCCATGCTCCGCTCGCTCGTCGTCGTGGCCTTCACCGTCGATGGCAGCGGCCGGCTCGTCAACGCGTCCGTCTATCGCAGCAACGGCGACAGCGAAGCGGAAGCACTCGCGCTCGCGTCGCTGCGCCGCTCGGCGCCGCTGCCGCCGCCACCGTCGCGACTGCTCGACGGCAACGGCCGGCTCGAACTGATGGAAGGCTGGCTCTTCAACGACGACGGCCACTTCCAGTTGCAAAGCACCGCGTCGGCGCAGGCGCAATCGATCGACTGAGCGGTCGCCGCCCCGCGATTGCCGGTGCGCGGCGGCGCTGGCTATAATTTTCCGCAATCGCGCGGCCATCACGCCGCGCGCGCGTTCGCGCGCCCCACCCGGCATGCGAGCCGACCACGCCGGCACCGGGCGGCGGCGACATACCCGTCTCCATCGTCGACCGGCGGGTGACGTCCGCGCCACGGCGCGCGTCCACGCCGCCACCGCATCATCCGCTCGGCTGCCCCCGGCAGGCATCCGCCTGCCCGACCGCACGCTCAGCCGACCGCCCCAACGACAAAACGGAGACATCCATGTCCGCATCCCCCCCGACCGTTGCACACGCAACCGGTTCGGCCGGCGCCGTCAGCCACCGGCGCATCGTGTTCGCCAGCTTCATCGGCACCGCGATCGAGTTCTACGATTTCTACGTGTATGCAACGGCCGCCGCGCTCGTCATCGGCCCGGTGTTCTTTCCGCACGGGTCCGCGACCGCACAGGCGCTGTCCGCCTTCGTCACGTTCGGCATCGCGTTCATCGCTCGCCCGATCGGCTCGTTCCTGTTCGGGCACTTCGGCGACCGCATCGGCCGCAAGTCGACGCTCGTCGCATCGCTGCTCGTGATGGGCGTGTCCACCACCGCCATCGGCTTCGTGCCCGGCTACGACGCGATCGGCGCGCTCGCGCCAGTGCTGCTGTGCGTGCTGCGCTTCGGCCAGGGGATCGGCCTCGGCGGCGAATGGGGCGGCGCCGCGCTGCTCGCGACCGAGCACGCGCCGCAGGGCAAGCGCGGCTGGTTCGGGATGTTCCCGCAGCTCGGGCCATCGGTCGGCTTCCTGATGTCGAACGGGCTGTTCTTCGCGCTCGCGCTGTCGCTGTCGGACGAGCAGTTCCGCAGCTGGGGCTGGCGCATCCCGTTCCTGGTCAGTGCGGTGCTCGTCGCGCTCGGCCTGTACGTGCGGCTCAAGATCACCGAAACACCCGCGTTCCAGGCCGCGCTCGATCGCAACGAGCGCGTGCGCGTGCCGGTCGCGACGCTGATCACGCAACACTGGCGGCCGACGCTGCTCGGTGCGCTTGCGATGGTCGTCTGCTACACGCTGTTCTACATCTCGACGGTGTTCTCGCTGTCCTACGGCGTGTCGGCGCTGCATATTCCGCGCCAGAGTTTCCTCGGCCTGCTGTGTTTCGCGGTCGTGTTCATGGGACTCGCGACGCCGCTGTCCGCGTGGGCATCGGACCGCTTCGGCCGCAAGCCGGTGCTCGTCGTGGGCGCGATCGCCGCGCTGCTGTCGGGTTTTGCGATGGAGCCGCTGCTCGGTAGCGGCTCGATGCCGCTCGTCGCACTGTTCCTGACGATCGAGCTGTTCCTGATGGGCGTGACGTTCGCGCCGATGGGCGCGCTGCTGCCGGAGCTGTTCCCGACCAACGTCCGCTACACGGGCGCGGGCGTCGCGTACAACCTCGGCGGGATCCTCGGCGCGTCGATCGCGCCGTATATCGCGCAACTGCTGGCGGCGCGCGGCGGGCTGTCGTGGGTCGGCGGTTATGTATCGGTTGCGGCGGCAATCAGCCTGATCGGCGTGCTGCTGATGCGCGAGACGCGCGACGCATCGCTCGTGTGAGACTCCGGGGCGACCCGGGTTGTGCGGCGACCGGCGCTGCCTATACTCGATCCTGGGTGCGCCGCTGCGCGCGCCCGGGATCCCGCCCCGAAGGAGCCGCCGCCATGAACATCCGCCTCGGCAATGCCGATCTCGTCCTGATCCTCGCGCTCGCGCTGGGTGGCGCGATCCTGCTCGCGATGCGCTTCCGGCCGCAGACCTGGCGCGGCCTCGTGTTCGAGGCGCTGCTGGCGAATCTGGCGGCCGTCGCCGCCGTCGTCACGGTCGAGGCGCTGCTCGCCTGAACCGGCACACCCCGCTTCGTCAGGCGGTCATCCGCGCGCGCAGCGCGCCGTAGGCCGGGCTGACCGTACCGATCGCGTCCAGCGCCTCGTCGACCGACGGCATCATGCCCGGCTCGCCGATCGACAGTGCATTCGGCGCGCCGCCGATCCCGCAATGATGGCGCGACGTCGCGACGAAAATCATCACGGTCGGCCGCTGCAGCGCGTGCGCCATGTGTACGAACCCCGTATCGACCCCCACCACGAGCGCAGCCCGGCCGAGCGCGGCGCCGAGCTCGCGCACCGTCATCGCGGGCAGCACGACCGAACCCGGCGCGCGTGCGGCGATGTCCTGCGCATCGTCATGCTCGGCAGCCGATCCCCACGGCAACAGCACGCGTAGGCCACGCGCCATCATCTGCGTGGCGAGCGCGGCCCAGTGGTTGGCCGGCCATTTCTTGTCGGGGTTGGACGTCGCATGGAACAGCAGCATGAATGGGGCGCCATCGGTCACGGCGGCCGGCAGGTTCACGTCCCGCGGCGGGACGATGCCGTACGTGGCCATACCCTCGGGGGCGTAGCCGAGCGCCTCGCCGGCGCTCACGCGCATCCCGTGCCACGCGTCGCAGTCCGGCCGCGGGCCAAAACGATGCGAATACGCGAAGCGTGCGCCCGTTTCGCCGAGATCCTGCGTCTGGTAGCCGACGCGGCGCGCGGCGCGCGCGAGCGCCGAAATAATCGCGCTCTTGTAGACGCCGTGCAGGTCGATCACCGCATCGTAGCGATGCGCCCGCAGCGCGCCAATCGACGCCGTGATCGCCTTCAGGTCGCCGCGATTGCGCATCTTCTTGAAGCGGCGCAGCGGCGCGCCCAGGACACGGCTGACGCCCGGATGCCAGCGCACGACCTCCGCGCACGATTCATCCACCGCCCAGTCGACCGTTATGCCGGGAAAGGCGCGATGCAGATCCGCGACGACGGGTAACGTCTGGACGACGTCGCCGAGCGACGTCACTTTCACGATGAGGATACGTTTCACGATGTGTGGGGATAGGCAAGCCAATTTGGCATGCTAACGATGGTTACCCATCGCGAACATTACGCTAACATTACTTTTGCAACAAAATGCATCTCGTTGGTGGACTATTGTCGCACCCCGCACGCATGCCGTTCTTTTTATAATTCGATCTTTGCCTACCGGCCCGCGTCGATGCCACGCCCCGCTCTTCCCGCCCTGTTTCCCGCTCTTACCCGTCGTTCGCTGAGGATCTGGCGCCAGTACGGCGTGTTCTGGCTCGGTGCGATCGTCGTTGGCCTCGCGGCCGTGCTCTACGCGCGTCTGATCGACTGGGGTTACGAAACCTTCCGCACGATGCGCGATCACGCCGCGTGGCTGCCGCTGCTGCTGACGCCGGCCATCGCCGCGCTGTCGGTATGGATCACGCGGCGCTTCTTCCGCGGCGCCGAGGGCAGCGGCATCCCGCAGGTGATCGCGACGCTGCATGCGCGCCCGAGCGCGTTCGGCTCCCGGCTGCTGACGCTGCGCATCCTGTTCGGCAAGGTGCTGGTGTCGTTCCTCGGCATCCTGGGCGGCTTCACGATCGGCCGCGAAGGGCCGACCGTGCAGGTCGGCGCGGCGCTGATGTTCAACCTGCGACGCTTCTACCCGCGCTCGAACGCGCAGATCGAACGCCAGCTGGTGCTCGCCGGCGCGGCGGCCGGGCTGTCGGCCGCGTTCAATACGCCGCTCGCCGGAATCGTGTTCGCGATCGAGGAACTGACGCGCAGCTTCTCCGCGCGCGCGAGCGGCGTGCTGATCACCGCGATCATCCTCGCCGGTGTCGTCGCGCTCGGGCTGAACGGCAACTACACGTATTTCGGCACGATCGATGCCGGCCCCCATTTTCCGAAACTGCTCGCGCTCGCCGTGCTGGTCACCGCGATCGTCACGGGGATCGCAGGCGGCCTGTTCTGCTGGCTGCTGCTCAACACGGGACGCTGGCTGCCAGCGCAGCTGCTGGGCCTGTATCGCGAGCGGCCGATCACGTTCGCCGCGCTGTGCGGCTTCGCGATCGCCGTCGTCGGCCTCGTATCGGGCGGCACGACCTTCGGCAGCGGCTATGCCGAGGCGCGCGGCCTGCTCGACGGCAGCCAGCATCTGTCGGTGTTCTATCCGTTCCTGAAGATGATTTCGATGGTGGCGTCGTACCTGCCGGGCATCCCGGGCGGGATCTTCGCGCCGTCGCTGTCGATCGGCGCCGGGTTCGGCAACCTGTTGCATCTCGTGTTCAGCCACATGAGCCTGCCGATGCTGATCGCGCTCGCGATGGTCGGCTACATGGCGGCCGTCACGCAGTCGCCGATCACGTCGTTCGTGATCGTGATGGAGATGATCAACGGTCACGCGCTCGTGATTTCGCTGATGGCCACCGCGCTGGTGTCGAGCCGCGTGTCGCGCTTCTTCGCGCCACCGCTCTACGAAACGCTCGCCCTGCGCTATCTCGCGCCGCCCGTCACGGCCGCCGAACCGGCTGCGGCAACCGCCGCGAGCGCGGCGGCGGCGGGTTTCGTGGCGGCGTGCGTGCTCGTATCGTCGGTCGGTGCGTCGGCTTCGGTGCGCGACGGCTTCGTGCTGTCGCGCC
>NZ_JAAGPC010000158.1:0-20486 GCF_017104595.1 Burkholderia sp. Tr-20390
CCGCGCGGCGCTGCGGCTCGGCGTCACGCAGCCGTCCGTCAGCTACGCGCTCGGCCGGCTGCGGCTGATGTTCCGCGACGCGCTGTTCGTGCGCACCGGCACCGGCGTCGAGCCGACGCCGCGCGCGTTGTTCATGTCACCTGCCATGGCCGGCAGTGCAGTCGCGCCGGTCAAAGCGGCGACGACGAGAGCGGGGGCGATTTTCTTCCACATTCCCGTATTCTTCCTTGTTCGCAATCTGGTTATTGAAGGTCCGCTCGGTACGACGATCTGAATCGATCGACGTCGTGTCAGGCATTGTGCCGAACCGCGGACCAATTCATTTCAATGAGCTTGCGGCGAAGAATAGCACCGGTCCCCCATCCTTGCCGTGGACATTCTGGTAACAAGTTGTTTACGAATCAGCGCGTTCGAACAGCCGCACCGGAATGCCCGCAAACCCACGCCAGCATTGGCTTCGCCGAGGGTCCGGCCCTGTGGAACGACAGGCCGCCCATGCACGGCGTCGCACGTTTGCGACACACGTGGCAACACATCGGGAACGGATCGTGGGCAGCGCCCGAAACGGCGGTGGGAAAGAAATGAAGAGGGTCAGTACACGCCCGGCAGCAGACGCCAGGTCCGCGCGCAATACGCGTCGTATTCGGTGCCGAATTGCGTACGCAGCAGCGCCTCCTCGGAGCGGATGCGCGCGACGAGCGGCACCATCGTCAGCACGACCAGCAGCAAGCCCACACCCGAGCGGAATGCCAGCGCCCACCCGACGGAATTGACGACCAGGCCGAGATAGCTCGGATTGCGGATGCGGCGGTAGATGCCATCAGTCACGAGCGTATGGCCCGGCTGGATCGCGACAAGCCCGCTGAAGCGCTTGCCGAGCACGAATACGGGCCAGATGCGCAGCACACCGCCCACGATGTACAACACGACGCCGATCCAGCGCACCGCCTCGCCGCCGAAAGTCCAGAAGTCGAGCCGGTCGGTCAGCGCGGGCAGGTATGCGAGCAGAAACCCACTCACCCCGAACGCCGCGAGCACCCAGCGGTTGTCGCGATTCTCGCGCTCGCCACTGCTCAGGTTGCCTTCGGTGAACAGCGCGGCGACGGCCATCGCGAGCGTCGCGACGACGACGACGGTCAGCGGTGGATGCGAGAAGAAGGCCGCGAACCCGCCGCTGCCGAGTACCGCGAGCCCGAGGTAGACGAGCGTGGAGATGGCCGACGCGACTGCGACCTTGCGGGTGACTGCCATGGCTGCCTCACCGGAACGCGGAATGCGCTTTCCTGTGAAGTATAGGAAGCGCGAGCACGCCGCGCTGCGCACCACCGTCATGCGATACGCGAATCCGCGCGCGTCGCCGGCGCCACGCGGTGGCGCTGACCGATGCGGCCAGCAGCTACGCCCGGTGCCCGATCAGCGGATGCGGAAGTTGCCGCCGATCCCGACGCTGACGGGCGGCGCGTAATACGCCGGCGCATAGCCGTAGTAGGCCGGCGCGGGCGCGTAGCCGTACGGCGGCGCGACATAGCAGCCGGACAGGCCGCCGATCAGGGCAAGCGTGATGAGAAGTCTGGTCATGGCTCGATTCCCGGCGCGAAAGACGAATGGCACCTCGCGAAAGCCTTGTCGCCGTGAAAAGCGGCGGCCGGCACGAAGAGGCGATCCGCCCTTCCTGTCGCTCGGTGAAGCAATGCGCGGAGTCTAGCGCCGGGTGGGCCGAGACGAGTTTCGCCGGCGGTTACACGTGTTACCTCGCATGACCGCTGAAACAGGCGTTGGCACGGCGGCGGGCCGGTACGCCATGCCGTGCAGTCGCCGCGTGCAATCGACGCGTTACACGAAACGCGCGCGAATGCGCTGGGCAAGCGCTTCGAGCGTCGCCGCGTCGGCGATCTCGCGCGCATGCATCCGCAACTCGGCGCCTTCCCAGCGCGGAATCACGTGGAAGTGCACATGCGGCACCGTCTGGCCGGCGGCCGCGCCGTTGAACTGGCCGATGAACACGCCGTCCGGCTCGAGCGCCGCGCGCACCGCCGCCGCGACGCGCTGCGTCATGCGGATGCCGGCCGCGGCTGCATCGCCGGACAACTCGAAGATCTGCACGGCCGGCTCCTTCGGGATCACGAGCACGTGGCCGTCGGCCTGCGGCATCAGATCCATGATCGCGAGGGTCGCGTCGTCTTCCGCGACTTTCACGCACGGCAGTTCGCCGCGCAGGATCTTGGCGAACGGGTTGTTGTTGTCGTAGGACATGGCGTTTTCCGATTACGGTTGGACTGGGAGAGGGGGAAAGCGATGCCGGACGATTATCGGCCGACGGCGGGTCGGATTTCAACTTGTCAGGCCGCATCGCCCTTGCGACGAACAATGGCCGCCGGCTCGCCTGCAACATCGGTAACGGAATGGAATATCCGGCCGTCGCCATCCGTTTGTTTCGAGCGTGGGTTCACGCGGCAACAGAACGATCGCGAACCTGCGCCGGACACCCGTCGGCTGCGCAGGCCGGCAGCCGGGATGACTGCTCGCGATCATCAACCGGAGTCATGCCATGGACCCTCTCCCCTCCTGTCGTTCCCCCGCCACGCCCGTCCTTGCGGTTGATCCGCCGGTCGTCGCACGCGTCGGGCGCACGCTTGCGCACTCGCTATGCCGCGCGGCATGCGGCGCCGGGCTGGTCGCGTTGTCGTCTGCGTTCGCCTGGGCCGGCGGCAGCGACATCATCTTGCCGATTCCATCGTTTACCGCGTCGACCGTGCCCGCCAACGGCGACGTCAATCCGTACGGCATCGCGTTCGTGCCGCGCGGCGTGCCGAGCTGGAGCACGCTGAAACCCGGCGATGTCGTCGTGTCCAACTTCAACGCGGCGTCGAACACGCAAGGCACCGGCACGACGATCGTGAAGCTGTCGCCCGGCAAGACGCCAGCGGCCTTCTTCCAGGGCAGCAATCTCGGCCTGACGACCGCGCTCGCGGTGCTGCGCAGCGGCTTCGTGCTGGTCGGCAACGTCCCGGCGCCGGACGGCAAGACCGTCGTGCCGCCGGGGTCGCTGCTCGTCATCGGTCCGCAAGGCAATCTCGTCACGCAACTCAGCAGTGCGGCGCTGCTCGACGGGCCGTGGGACATGACCGTGATCGATCGCGGCCAGCGCGTGACCGCGTTCGTGTCGAACGTGCTGAACGGGACGGTCTCGCGCATCGAACTCGCGATCGGCGACAACGGCGTCACGATGCTGCCGGGCTCGCGCGTCATCGCGTCGGGCTACGTGAATCGAACCGATCCCAGCGCACTCGTCGTCGGTCCGACCGGCCTCGCTTACGACCCGAACATCGACGTGCTGTACGTCGCCTCCACCGGCGACAACGCCGTGTTCGCGATCCAGAACGCGGCGTCGACGAATCGCAACGGCGGCGTCGGACGGATGATCTACTTCGACGCGGCACACCTGCACGGCCCGCTCGCGCTGGCGCTCGCACCGAACGGCCATCTCGTGACCGCGAACGGCGACGCGGTCAACGCCGACCCGCAGCAGCCGAGCGAGATCGTCGAATTCACGGTGGACGGCCGCTTCGTCGCGCAGATGCAGGTCGACACCGTTGCAGGGGCAGCGTTCGGCCTGGCGTTCGGGCACGGCAGCAAAGGCCAGCTGGAATTCGCAGCCGTCGACGACAGCACGAATACCGCGACGGTCTGGACTCTGCGCTCCGACAACAACAACGCGCAGTAACGCGCCGCCTGGACGGGCCGCATGCGGCCCGTTCGCTCCAGACGATCGACACATGCGAGTCACACACGCCGGGCACCTTGCGCGCGGTCGGCGCCGCCCGGCGTCGCACCCACCCGCGATTGCCACCGCCGGCCCGAACCTGCGACACTGCCGGTTCAGGTTCTGCCTCCCGACAATCGAGGACGCTCGCGCATGACGATCCCCTTCAAGAAGCTGATCCTGCGCGGCGTCGCGCTCGCCGTCGTCGCCGCGGTCGGCTACACGGGCCATATGTTGTCCCGGCTCGCGCCGATCGCGACCGGCTATGCGGCGAAGGCGCTGTGTTCCGGCGTGTACGTGTCGGGCCGCCCGGCCGCGTCCGTGATCGACGTCGACATCATGGCCGGCGTGCATCCGCTGCTGAAACTGGTACACCCGTCGATCGACCCCGACCATCATCGCGCGACGGCGACCTTCGCCGGCTTCGCCGAACGCGACGCCGACTTCCGGCCCGGGCTCGGCTGCACGCTCGCGCTCGGGACGTCGCCCGGCGCGTTGCCGGCCGCGCTGCCGCCTCTCCCCGATCCGCCGTCCACACAGCCCGCTCCAGCCACGCTGCCGGCCGGCATCGACGCGCAGAAGCTGCGGACCGCGCTCGACCGCGCGTTCGACGAGCCCGATCCTGCGCGGCCGCGGCGCACGCGCGCGGTCGTCGTGATGTGGCGCGGCCAGGTGATCGCCGAACGCTATGCGCCCGGCTTCACGGCCGACACGCCGCTGCCCGGCTGGTCGATGACGAAGACCGTCACGGCCGCACTGGTCGGCACGCTCGTCGCGCAGCACAAGCTGTCGCCTAATGCGTCGGCGCTACTGCCCGAATGGCGCGGCGGCGGCGATCCGCGCGCGGCCATCACGCTCGACGAGCTGCTGCGCATGACGAGCGGCCTGCAATTCAACGAGGACTACGACGACCCGCTGTCCGACGTCGCATTGATGCTGTACGCGCAACCCGATACCGCGCGGTTCGCGTCGGCGAAGCCGCTCGCCGCGACACCCGGCGCGCGGTGGTCCTACTCGAGCGGCACGAGCGCGATCCTCGCGCGCGTGATGCGCGAGGCACTGGGAGGCAGCGACGGCGACTACCTCGCGTTACCGCACCGCGCGCTGTTCGCGCCGCTCGGGATGCGCAGCGCGGTGTTCGAACCCGATGCGTCCGGCACGCTCGTCAGTGCGTCGTACATGTATGCGAGCGCACGCGACTGGGCGCGCTTCGGGCAATTGCTGCTGCAGGATGGCGTGTGGGACGGGCAGCGGCTGCTGCCGGAAGGCTGGGTGCGCTACCTGACGCGCACGACGCCGCAGTCGGCGCGACAGGAGTACGGCGCGCAGCTGTGGGTCAAGGTGCCGGAGCCGTTCAACGATCGCGATCCGCATGCGGTCGCGATGCCGGCCGACGCGTTTCATGCGGTCGGCCATGAAGGCCAGTTCGTGAGCGTGGTGCCGAGCCGGCAGCTGGTGATCGTGCGGCTCGGGCTGTCGCGGCCGGAATCCGCGTGGAATCACGAGGCGTTTCTCGCGCGCGTGCTCGACGCGGTGCCGGCGCCCGGCGCGTGACAACGGGCCCGAGGGCCCGTGCATATCGGTCATGACGCGGACGCGGCGGCGATGCGATGGCCACACCGCCGCACCGCGCATTACCTGCGCGGTATCACGGGTTCGCGCTGCCCGCGTATTTCTGGAAGCCTTCGCGCGTCGCGAGACGTTCGATATAGCGCGACACCGCCGGGAAATCCGGATGCTCGAATGGCGTGCCGAACCAGCGGTTCACCGACAGGCCGATCGGAATGTCCGCGAGCGTGAAGCCGTTGCCGGCCACGTACGCACCGGTCGCTTCGAGCTGCGCGTTCAGCACCTGCATGTGCTTCGTCCAGCCCGCGATCGACTGCGCGATGCCGGCCGGGTCCTGGTGATCGGGCGATTTGCGCACGAGGCCGAGGAACGCGCCGACCCACGAGCGGTTCAGGTCCGCGCCCTGCCAGTCGATCCATTGATCGACCCGCGCGCGCGCCTGCGGCTCGGCCGGATACAACGCGTCGCCGCCGTAGCGGTTCGCGAGGTAGCGGATGATCGTGTTCGATTCCCAGAGCACGAAATCGTCGTCCTTGATGACGGGCACGAGACCGTTCGGATTCAGCGCGAGATAGGCCGGATCGTGGGTCGTGCGGAAGCCCGCGCCCCAGTCTTCCTGTTCGAACGGCAGGTTCAGCTCGGTGCACAGCCACAGCACCTTGCGAACGTTGATGGACGGGATCTTGCCGAGGATGTGCAGCATGCAGTCTCCTTGTGAGGTCGGATGCGGAGCGCCAGGGATACAGGACACGTCCCGAACGCGTTCACGCCGAGTTTATACGCGACCGCGGGGCAAGCGACAGGCCGCACGCGGAAAATCCGCATGCGGACGATTCGTCAGGTCACGCAGCGCATGCTCGGCCGTCGGGAACCGGAACATGAATCCGTCCTGATGCAGCCGCGCCGGCATCACGCGCTGGCCGTCCAGCAGCAGCTCGGCCATCTCGCCCATCGCGACGCGCAGCGGCGCGGCCGGCACGTGCAGCCAGGCCGGACGATGCAGCACCTTCGACACGACCTGCACGAACTCGCGCTGGGTCAACGGCGCGGGCGCGACCGCGTTGTAGACGCCGTGCATGCCCGGGTTCGCCATCGCACGCGCGATGATCCGCAGCACGTCGTCCCGGTGGATCCAGCTCATCACCTGCGTGCCGTCGCCGAATCGTCCGCCCATCCCGAAGTAATGCGGGAGCAGCATCGGGCGCAGCGCACCGCCGGGACCGAACACGACGCCCAGCCGCAGCACCACCGAACGAACGCCATGACGCTCGAGCGGTTGTGCAGACTGCTCCCATTGCCGGCACAGCTCCGACATGAAGCCACTGCCGGCGCTGCTGCCTTCGTCGAGCCGCTGGTCGGCAGCGCGCACGCCGTAGTAACCGATCGCCGATGCCTGGATCCACGTGCGCGGCTCGACCTCGGCGGTCTCGACCCAGCGCATCAGCGATTCCGTGACGCCGACGCGGCTGGCCAGCAGCACCGCCCGCCGGCGCTTGCTCCAGCGTGCACCGAGCACCGGCGCCCCCGCGAGATTGATGACCGTGTCGAAACGCTCGTGCGGCTGCAACTGCTCGACGGACGTGACGCTGCGCACGCGGCCGTGAAACTGGTAGGCCGCGCGCAGCGGATCGCGCGCCAGCAACGTGACCGCATGCCCCGCATCGAGCAGATGGTTCACGAGGGTTTCGCCGATGAAGCCGGTGCCGCCGGTGACGAGCACGTTCCCCGGCGGCTGCCCCGCGAACGGATTGACGACCGGCGCGCGTCGCGCAATCCGGCAGGCCGCGATTCCGTCGCGGATTCCCGAAATCGTCACACCGACGGCAAAGAGGCTCAGCACCCAGCCGCGCCAGCCGAGGTCGAGCACCTGCAGCGCGGTCGGCTCGTGCGCCCACGTGGCCAGCTGCATCGCGATCATTCCGAACAGCGCGCCGCCGTTGACGGCCAGCAGCGTGTGCAGCACGCGCTCGGTCGCCGGCAGCTTGCGGCTCTGGTCCTCGACGACGAAATCCCACAGCGTCAGCACTATCTCGACGACCACCACCGCCGCGAGGGCCGCGACCCACGCGCCGTGAAAGGCGACGTGCGCGATCGATGCGAACACGAGGCCGTAAAGCACGGAACGCACCGCATGAATTCCCAGCTCGAGCCGCGCGCGCGGGCTGTGCGGGAGATCCTGCGTGAGTTCGTGGTGATAAAGCGTATCGAATGCGCCCATCGCACCCTGCACGATCAGCAGGTTGAGCGCCCAGTCGTAAGCAGGCAAGGTGTTCATACCGCGTCCCTCCTCCAAAGCCAGACAAGCGGCGGCACCATCGCGACGAGTGCCGCCGCGTCGATCGCCACGTGGCCCGATACCTGGGCCTGCAATGAAAACAGCATGTCCTGCGGCGCCCAGATCAGCAGGCCGGCCAGCAGCCATCCCCACACTTCCCGTTTCTGCAACCTGTTGCCGAGGTGCACGAGCGCCAGCATCCAGACCGACGCACATTGCACCGTCGCGCCCATCAGCGACATCCACCAGATCTGCTGCGCACGCGCCGGGTCCGGCGCCGTTCCCGTCCAGAAGTGCAGTTCGATGACGCGGTGATACGCGTCGAGCCACGGTGCGCCGGCAACCCACGGAACGGCAATGCCGACGAGCAGATGTGCGATCGCGGCGCAGTACATCCAGGTCACGACGATGCGGCGAACGTTGTCTCGCGCCGGACGGTCCGTCGGATGTTCAGCGGCACGTTCGCTACCGTCACGGCACGCCGCCGCATCACACGGCGCTTCGGCGCGATAGCCGAGCCAGCGCGATACCGCATGCCGGTTGCGCGCGAAGCGGCGATACAGCGGCGCCAACGCACCGCGCACGGCCGGCACGCGAAGCAGCCGGACGACCCAGCGGCGGCCGGTCAGCGCCTGGGCGGCCAGGATGCTGTCCACGCCGGTCAGCATGCGTCCGTCGGGCAGGCGCGCGTGCAGCTCGCGATTCAGCGCGGGCAGGTCGACGCCCAGCGGCGCGGGATCGAAACCCGGCGCGGCGATATCGACGAAGGCCAGCCGGTGTCGCGCGTCGCGAGCCCTGAGACGCCTGATCTCCGCCACGCACAACGGACATCGTCCGTCGAAGTACAGCACCAGTTCACTTGATTCCATGATTCGCATTCCTTCTTATTACCCGTCGCATGCTTCATGAATCGATCGACGGCTCTCCGCTGTGCCACGACGCCGCTTCTGCGCAGCGGCGGCAACGCACTTACATCGGCTTGAGCACCATCAGGAAGTAGACGGTCAGCATCGCGAAGAACGCCGGATAGCCGAGCAGTTCCCAGCGCTTCGCGTAAAGCCAGTACCGATCCGGCAGCGCGGCATCGCCATTCGCATGCGCGAGCTTCGCCATCGCGGCCAGTTCGACCTGCAGCCACACGACCGGCAGCCAGCACGCGCCGGCGATCGCATACAGCACGATCGACGCGACGAGCCACGGCGTATCCCACGGCCAGCCGGCCGTGTGCGCGAGCCACAGCCCCGATGCCGGCTGGAAGATCACGGCCGGCGTCGTGAACCACCAGTCCGCGCGCACCACGAGCCGCGACACGGCCGCAATGGCGGGCACCGAGCGCGTGCGGTTCGCGAAGAACAGGTAGAACGCGGTGCCGAACCCGGTGCCGACCAGCAGCACCGAAGACAGGATGTGAAGCGCCTTGATGACGAGATAGGTATTCATGCTTGTTCTTCTTCTGAAAAAAGGATCAACAGGATCGCGAGAATCGGCACGTTCTTGAGCACGGGGCCGAACGGTTCGGCGAGCAGGGCCGGCATCGTGACCGCGATGACCGCCGAATACGCGACGATCAGCGCGGCTTGCGCGGCCCACAGGCGGCGCGACGGCGCGACGACGGTTGCGACGCCGAACGCAAAGTCCAGCGCGCTGGCCGCATAGAGCGCGATCCGCGCGGGCAGCCCCGTCAGGTGCGCGGGTGCAAGCAGCGCGAGGCTCGCGTGCAGCGGATGGATGAAGGCGCTGGCGATGGCCGTCCAGATCCACACGATCGCCAGCGCGCCCAGCAGCAGCGGGCGACGCCACATCGCGAGCGCGTCGCGACGCAGCGCCGCGGCGTCCGCGCCGATGAAACCGTCGATCCCGCGCGGCGGCCGGCCGAGCATCGCCGTGGCGGCAGCCGGATCGCCGGTGTTCCCGCCACGCAGCATCGTCCACGTATCGCGCGTGAAGATCGCGCCCGGCAGCGTGCCGAGGAGCACGGCCGCCACACCGGCCAGCGGGCCCGGCAATCCGATGCGAACGGCCGGCGCAAACCCCAGCGCGGCGCGGTAGCGGGCCAGCATCTCGCGGTATTCGACTTCGTCGGTGCCGACCACGTCGATCACCGGGTGGCCGGCCGCCGGCGCATCGACGCACCGCGCGACGACTTCGGCGAGATCGTCGACGTGCACGGGGCGCAGCCGCTGATGGCCGCCCGCCGGCAGCACCTGCACCGGCAGGCTCGCGAGCATCCGGAAAAACCGCGCCGACGCGCCGTCCGTGCCGTAGACGAGCGCGGGACGCACGATCCGGAAGTCGATCGGCAGCGTCTGCAGGAAGCGGTCGGCCGCGACCTTGCTCGCGAAGTAGCGCGTATCGCCACGCTCGACGCCGAGCGCCGAGATCTGGATCACGCGCCGCACGCCGGCGCGGCAGCACGCGGTGAAGAGTGCGCACGGCGCGGCGCGATGCACGGCGTCGAGCGTCGCGCCGCGCCGATCGGCGAGGAGGCCGACCGCATTGATCACCACGTCGACGCCTTCCAGCCGCGCGAGCCACGCGTCCGGGTCGACGTCCTTCGCGAAATCGATCGCAACGTCGCACGGGCCGGCCGCCTGACGCACGCCGCGCAGCACGCGATGGCCGCCGGCTTCGAGCCGCGCGCACAGTGCCCGCCCGATGAAGCCGCTCGCCCCGCACACGAGCACGGTCATGCTGCGCGCCGCGGTGCGGCCAGGCGGGCAGGTCGACGGCAAGACGGTGGTCATTTTCATCCTCTATTTACAGTTATTTCTGTACAGACAGAAATAACAACCCCGAAAAAAGCGGGCTGGCTGCCCGCTCGGCGTGTCCTGCTTACTTCGACGGCTTGCGCCTGACCGTCTGGCTGATCTTCGCGCCGATGCCGAGCGCCTTCATCAGCGTATCGGGCTTGAGCCGCAGCATCTCGTCAGACCAGGTCGTAAGCGTCTCGACGAACTGCAGCGTGTCGCGGATGCGCTGCTCGGTCTCGCGGCTCTCGTTCGCGATCTCGGGATTCGTCAGGCAGTCGCGCAGCACCGTGAGCGTCGGCTCGATCTCGCGCTGCCGCCGCCCTTCGACGATCAGCTTGAACAGCTCCCAGATGTCGGTCGACGTCTCGAAGTGGTCACGGCGGTCGCCCAGCACGTGCACGACCTTCGCCAGCCGCCACGCCTGAAGCTCCTTCAGGCTCGTGCTGACGTTGGAGCGCGCCACGTTGAGCGTCTCGGCGATCTCGTCGGCCGCGATCGGCCGGCCGGCCAGATACAGCAGCGCGTGGATCTGCGAGACGGTGCGGTTGACGCCCCACCGCGAGCCCATTTCGCCCCAGTGGAGAATGAATCGTTCGGCAATCGGTGTGAGTTCCATGACGTGAAATTTAGGCATTTCAGTTATTTCTGTCAAGAGAGAAATAACTGGACGACCCGACCGGTTCCGGCGGCGCCCGCCCGCGATCGGCGGCTTCCTTTACAATGCGCGGGATTTTCCGAATTCAGGCCGTCCCAGCCTTTCTGACTAGAGTAGAGGTTTCCATGATCATCAAACCGCGCGTGCGTGGCTTCATCTGCGTGACGACTCATCCGGTCGGCTGCGAAGCCAACGTCAAGGAACAGATCGACTACGTGACTTCGCACGGCCCGATCGCCAACGGCCCGAAAAAGGTGCTCGTGATCGGCGCGTCGACCGGCTACGGCCTCGCCGCCCGGATCTCGGCCGCCTTCGGCTCGGACGCGGACACGCTCGGCGTGTTCTTCGAGCGTGCCGGCAGCGAGACGAAGCCGGGCACGGCCGGCTGGTACAACACCGCCGCGTTCGAGAAATTCGCCGCCGAAAAGGGGCGCTATGCGCGCAGCATCAACGGCGATGCATTCTCCGACAAGGTCAAGCAGGTCACGATCGACACCATCAAGCAGGATCTCGGCAAGGTCGACCTCGTCGTCTACAGCCTCGCGGCACCGCGCCGCACGCATCCGAAGACGGGCGAAACCATCAGCTCGACGCTCAAGCCGATCGGCAAGACGGTCACGTTCCGCGGCCTCGACACCGACAAGGAAGTGATCCGCGACGTCACGCTGGAACCGGCGACGCAGGAAGAGATCGACGGCACCGTCGCCGTGATGGGCGGCGAGGACTGGCAAATGTGGATCGACGCGCTCGATGAAGCCGGCGTGCTGGCCGACGGCGCGAAGACCACCGCGTTCACGTATCTCGGCGAGCAGATCACGCACGACATCTACTGGAACGGCTCGATCGGCGAAGCGAAGAAGGATCTCGACAAGAAAGTGCTGTCGATCCGCGACAAGCTCGCCGCGCACGGCGGCGACGCGCGCGTGTCGGTGCTGAAGGCGGTCGTCACGCAGGCCAGCTCGGCGATCCCGATGATGCCGCTGTACCTGTCGCTGCTGTTCAAGACGATGAAGGAAGCCGGCACGCACGAAGGCTGCATCGAGCAGGTGTACGGCCTGTTCAAGGACAGCCTGTACGGCGCGACGCCGCACGTCGACGAGGAAGGCCGCCTGCGCGCGGACTACAAGGAGCTCGATCCGCAGGTGCAGGCGAAGGTCGTCGCGCAGTGGAACCACGTGACGAACGAGAACCTGTACGAGCTGACCGACTTCACCGGCTACAAGACCGAGTTCCTGCGGCTGTTCGGCTTCGAGATCGCCGGCGTCGACTACGACGCGGACGTGAACCCGGACGTGAAGATCCCGGGCATCATCGACACCACCGTCTGACGTTACGGCCCGCCGCCCCCGCTGCACGCGCAGCCGGGGCAGCGGGCTCGGGATACCGGCGGCTTCAACGCGGCGCCGGTTCTTCCAGATAAACGCCCGACGACAGCGTGGCCTTCACCTGCCGCGTGAACTCGTCGGTCGACACTTCCTCCTCTCCCGCTTCGATCGCTTCGTACGCCTGGCGCACGACGTCGGCCGGCGTGGCCTTCGGCACGTCGAGGCCGGCCGTCAGGTCGGTATCGATGAAGCCGGCATGCAGCCCGACGACCTGCGTGTGCTGCTCGCGCAGCGAATGGCGCAGCCCGTTGGTCAGCCCCCACGCAGCCGATTTCGACACGCCGTAGCCCGCCAGGATCGGCCGGTTCACCCAGCTCGCGACGGACAGGATGTTCAGGATCGCGCCGCCGCCATTCCCGGCGAGGCTGCCCGCGAACGCGCGCGACATCGCCAGCATCCCGAACACGTTGGTTTCGAAGTGATCGCGCAATGCGTCCGCCGCGCCTTCGTCCGTCAGGCTGCCGAGCCGCGCGATGCCCGCGTTGTTGATCAGCAGCGTGACGTCGCGTGCCGCGTCGGCCGCGGCCGCGACGGCCGCCGGATCGGTCACGTCGAGCTTCACCGGCACGACGCCCGGCAGCGTCACGGTGGCCGGATCGCGCGCCGCCGCATAGACCTTGCGCGCCCCTCTCGCCAGAGCCTGCTTCGCGAACTCGAGCCCGAGCCCGCGGTTCGCGCCGGTGATGAACACCACTGCACCTTCGATCTTCATGTTCGTTCCTTTCGCATGATGAATCTCATGCGCGCCGGCTCGCCGCGCGCGTGAGATCCGGTGGAAAACCAGCCTGCCCTTGCTTACCGAACCGTGGCGCCGCCGCCGGCAGACGGCGAGCCGCCCGCTGCCCGTGACCCGGCCGCGCCCAAGACCCCGACCGATTGCCATCCGGTGTTCCGGCCGCGGCTTTGCGCCCGCCGCCAAGTCGGCTACACTCGATGTCAATGTCGATCACCATCGTCTTTGCGGTGCATTGTGTTCTCGCCCCTCGGGCATGTCAATGGTGATCACAATTGTGTTTTCCAATCGACGCGATCGACAAAATCAGGGAGGGATCTATGGGCGTGTCAAGACAGCAGGCTGCCGAGAACCGGAGCGCGATCGTCGCGGCCGCCGAGCGGCTGTTCCGCGCGCGCGGCGTCGACGCGGTGGGGCTCACGGAGCTGATGAAGGAAGCCGGCTTCACGCAGGGCGGCTTCTACAACCACTTCAAGTCGAAGGACGCGCTGGTTGCCGAGGTGATGGAAAAGGCGATGCAGGACCGGGCGGATTCGCCGAACGCCGGCAGTCTCGACGCGCAGGTGGCGTTGTATCTGTCGGCCGCGCATCGCGACAATGTCGAGGCCGGATGCCCGCTGTCCGGTTTCGCGGGCGATGCGCCGCGGCTGACCGACGCGGCGCGCGCGTGCTACGCGCACGGCCTCGCCACGTACCTCGATCGGCTGGAGCGGATGGTGGCCACGGAAGGCGCGACGCCCGCGCAGACGCGTCGCGATGCGATCGCGGTCTTCAGCCAGATGGTCGGCGCGCTCGTGCTGTCGCGCGCGATCGCCGGCACCGATCCGGCGCTGGCCGACGAGATCCTTGCCGCCGCGCGGGAGACGCTCACCACCGGGCGCGACGATCCGGGCGCGCGGGTGTAGCCGCGCCAAGACGTCATGGTGCGTCGGCCGGTGCCGCGTGTCGGCGTGCGCGGTGATGGTTCAACGTCTCGCCGCGCTATTCGACTTCCCGGGCGGCATCCCACAGCGGCTGCGCACCGCGCGCCGCATTCCAGGCGGCAAAATGCGTGCGCCACGCTTCGAACGGCTCCGCCAGCGGGTGGCGCGGATCGTCGCTGAGCGAATACGCCATCCCTTCGATCAGCCAGCGCGGCCGGGTCGCGACGGCCAGATTGCCGAGCACTTCGGCCTGCCGATGATGGATCAGCTCGTGCGCGAGAAAGTAGGTCTGCCAGCCGCGCGGTGCGATCACCACGCCGAAATTCCCGAGCGTCAGCGCCGCGCGTTGGCCCAAGCCGAACGCATCGGCGCACGCCCGCGTCGAGCAGAACACGACGCGCGGCGCCGCCTGGAATGCACCGACGGCCGCCGCCGCGCGCGCATAGCCGTCGCGATAGAGCTGCCGCGCGTCGCCGAGCTTCGCGGCATCGTCCGTGCAGATATCGGCGCTCGGGCACGACACACCGGGGACCAGCGCAGGCGCGACGACGCGCAACGGCTTGACGAGCGCATACGCGGCAATCGGCAGCGCGACGAGCAGGCCCGTGAGGGCAAAAGCGACATGGGAGCGTTTCATCGGGGCGGTGGTTCCGGGGCGTTCTCGTTCTGCTGAAGTCTTCCTGCGTGAATATATCGGACCGGCGATGTCCGCGGCCCTGCTTGATTCCCCGACGGCGCCTTGCCAATCAGGCAAAGGGCCCCGTGCTGGCCTCGCCGGCACCCGTCATCCGGCGGCTCCAGCGAACACCCAGCCACAGAAGCGCCACACCGCACACGAACAGGAGCACCTCGACCAGCACGGTATCGACATGCCAGTACCGCGTCAGCAGCACGGCGGCGAGGTCGAACAGGAAATGAAACGCGATCGCATACGCGAGCCAGCGCTTCGTGCCGCGGACGAATGCCTGCAGCACGATCAGCGACAGCCCCACGTGCGCGGCCATGGCGCTCACGCGCTCGAACAGCGCGAGTAACGGCGACGCGAGTGTCATGCCGGAGAACTGCGACCCGATCAGCGACTGCGCACCTTCAGGCACCACGACGCCTGCTCGCGCGAGCAGGTACGCGGCAGCGAGCGCGATGAATCCGACGCCGACGAGCAGCATCGCTTCCAGCCCGCCGTGCCCGAGCCCGAGCATCACGGCCGTCGGCGCGTCATGTCGCTTCGGCAGCAGATACCGGAAAGCGACCCAGCGCCCGCATTCCTCGAAGAGTCCGGCCGTCAGCGCCGCGAACACGAGCATCGGCAGGTGCCAGCCGGGATCGTTCCCGAGCCGGTGGAACAACGGCACCTGCCACGACAGGCGCAGCACCGGCTGGAACACGAGAAAGGTCAGCATCCCGTAGAAAAACACCCGCAACGGCACCTGCGCGCGGCGCCGCCATGCGACCGCGAGCAACACCGGCGCGGTCAGCGCCACGACACCCGCCGCGAGCGTGAGGAACAGGAGCAACGGGGCGACGGGATGCATGACGAATGCCGTTACGCGAGCTGCTTGTGGAAATACGTCGTCGCGCAGAGCGTGCCGTCGGGCATCAGCGCGTAGTTCGGCACGACACCGACACGCTGCCAGCCGGCCCGCTCGTACAGCCGCTCGGCGTCGCCGCCCGTCACGGTGTCGAGCACGAGCACGGTCTTGCCCGCGTCGCGCGCGGCTGCATCGGCCGCCGCCATCAGCCGCGCGGCGATGCCCTGCCGGCGCGCGTGCCGCGACACGAGCATCTTCGAGATATCGGCGCGATGCGGCTGGTTCTCCGGCTGCGCGGTCACGACCTGAACGGTGCCGACGATCCGGCCGGCCGCGTCCTCGGCAACGAGCAGGATGCGCTCGCCGTTCGCGACGCCGTCGGCGACATTCGTCCAGAACGCGACGGCGGTCGCCCGCTCGATCGGCAACATGAAGCTGACGGACGCGCCGCCCTCGACGCAATCGATCAGCACGTCGGCCAGTGCTTCGACACAGCGCTTCGCTTCGTCCGCGCCGACGCGGCGGACGGTAACGGATTCGGTCATGCCAACTCCGGTAGTCAGTTGGGTCGCACACGCGGGTTCGGCGTGCGTCCGGATGGGAAGGAAACACCGGCAGGCCGTCGCGGCTCGCGCAACGGCGGCAGGCGCTCGGCAACGCCGCACCCGGTCGGCGCGTGTTACCGCCCCATCATCCTACGCGACGAAAATTTCCGTTGCATCGCCGTTCGCCTCCCCTATACTTAGCCACATGGCTAACTTTCAACCCGGCATCAGCGACGTTTTCCACGCCCTCGCCGATCCGACGCGCTGCGCGATCGTCAGCATGCTCGGCCACGGCGAGCGGACCGTCTCCGCGCTGGCCGAACCGTTCGACATGGCGCTGCCGTCGTTCATGAAGCACGTCGCCGTGCTCGAGCGCAGCGGTCTCGTCCAGACCCGCAAGGCCGGCCGCTCGCGCACCTGCACGCTGGTCGGCAGCCGGCTGACCGAAGCCGAGGCATGGCTCGCCGAGCAGCGCGCACTGTGGGAAGCCCGATCCGATCGTCTCGTCGAATTCGTCGAACGCCGTCACCAGGAGGAGCACGATGTCAGCCAGCCCCGTCGACCCCGTTGAAACCCACGATCTCGTCATCACGCGCACGCTGCGTGCGCCGCGCCACGCGCTGTGGCGTGCATGGACCGACCCCGAACTGCTGAAGCAATGGTGGTGCCCGAAACCGTGGACCACCGAAGTGCGCGCGTTCGACCTGCGGCCGGGCGGCGCCTTCCACACGTACATGCGCGGCCCCGATGGCGGCACCAGCGACAATCCCGGCTGCTTCCTCGAGATCGTGCCCGAATCGCGCATCGCGTTCACGTCGATGCTCACGGGCGGCTGGCGGCCGCAGGCGCCGTGGATGGGCTTCACCGCGATCATCACGATGGCCGACGACGATGCGGGCAGCCGTTACGAAGCGCGCGTGATGCATCCGGACGCCGCCACGCGCGAACGCCACGAAGCGCTCGGCTTCTTCGAGGGCTGGAACACCTGCATCACGCAGCTCGACGAATTCGCGGCCGCATTGCGCTGAACCGGCCGCGGCCGCGTGTGCGGTCATTGCATGCCGCCGCTCGCGCGCCTAGGATTCCTGAAGGAAGCATGACGACACGCCGGCCGCCGGCGTGCACCGTCGTGCGCACTCCGCGGGAGGCCACATGTTGCACACGCACACGCATTCGACCCGGGTCAGCCGGCACCTGAACGCCCCGCGCGGCCGCGTCTACCGCGCGCTCCTCGATCCGCACGCGGTCGAGCAATGGAAAGTGCCCGACGGCATGACCTGCCGCGTGCATGCGTACGACGCGCGCGAAGGCGGTGCGCTGCGGGTATCGCTGAGCCATGAAGCGCCTTCGGCCGGCACCGGCAAGACCACCGCGCACACCGATACCTATCACGGCCGCTTCGTCACGCTCGTGCCGGACGAGCAGATCGTCGAGATCGACGTGTTCGAGACCGACGACCCGATGCTGCGCGGCGCCATGACGATCACGATCACGCTGTCCGACGAAGCGGGCGGCACGCGCGTGGACGCCGTGCACGACGGGGTGCCGCCGGGCGTGCCGGCCGCCGACAACGAGACCGGCTGGCAAATGGCGCTGGCGCGGCTCGCGGCGCTGGTGGAGGCCGGATGAGCCCGCGCCGGGCCCGTCGCGGCGGGAGTCAGCCGAGCCGGTAAGCGCGTGTGACCGTGCCGCGGAACAGCGCGTCGCGCTCGTCCGGGCTCGCCTGTGCGGTCAGCCGCTTGAACGCATTCCAGCCGTTCACGAACGAATAGGAGCCCTTGTCGACCGGGAAATTGCTCTCGAACATGCAGCGCCCGGGGCCGAACGCGTCGATGCAGGTCATCATCCACGGCTTCCACGTGTCCGCGAGCTGCACCGAAGACGGCGGCCGTTCACCCTTCTCGAAATCGAAACCGTTGATGCGCATCCCGAGCCCGCCGACCTTCACGTACACGTTCGGCAGTTGCGCGAGCGTACGCATCGACGCCGACCAGCGCTCGAACACCTCCGGCCGCTTGTCGGCATAACTGGCGATCCGCACGACACCGCCGCAGTGATTGACGATGACGCGCGTATCGGGGTTCGCCTTCGCCAGCTCGAACAGTTCGGGCAGTTGCGGAAAGAACAGCCACGCGTCATACGAAAGCCCGAGCGGCGCCAGCTGCGCGACGCCCGCCCGGTACGCGGGATCGAGCAGCAGCCCGCGCGGCACCGCCGACAGCGGATTGGCGAGCGTCGGATCGGCGTCCCAGGTCGTCAGGTGACGCACCCCGCGGAAGCGCCCGCGACCGGCTTCGAGATGCGCTTCGAGCACCTCGCGCACGCGTTCGCCGAGACGCAGGTCCGCGTGGCCGACGATGCCTTTCGCGACCGCCACCGGGCCGTGCTGCAGCGGCTCGGTCACGCCCGCGACGTAGGCCGTCTCGCCCACCGGTTTCAGTTCGGCCGGGCCCGAGTCGCGATAGCGCGTCTGCGCCTGCATGTAGACGGACGCCTGGATGTTGTGGCCCGAGCGCGCATCCTGCAGATAGTCGTCGAGCATATAGATCCAGCCCGGCCGTTCGTAGAAGTGATGATGCGCGTCGACGATCGGCAGGTCGGGCTCGAGCGCGGGTTCGAGCGCCGACGCGAGCCAGTCGGGGCGGACCGCGAGATAGTTGCTTTGCGTCGTCATGCGTGAAACTCCTTCCTGGGTGGCCGCGCGCGCCTTGGTGAACGCGGGCAGCGCGAGCGAGGCGGCGGCCGCGCCGAGCAGCCGGCGTCGCTTGATCGACATCGTGGTGTCCATGTCATTCGCTCCGGTCGAATGCAACCAGCGACAGCGTGAGCAGCGTCGTGATCGCCAGCACGATCGCGAGGCCGAGCATGCCGGCGGTAAAGGTGCCGAAGCTGTCCTTCAGGTAGCCGACGAGATAAGGCCCCGCGAAGCCGCCGAGCGCGCCGATCGAGTTGATCAGCGCGAGCCCGCCGGCCGCGGCCTGGCCGGACAGGAAGCGCGACGGCAGCGTGTAGAAGATCGTGCGGCCGGCGATCGTGCCGATCAGCGCGAGCGTGATGCCGACGAGTGCCGGCCCGAGCGTCAGGAAGTGCGTCGACACGCCGAGCGCCACCGCGCCGATGAACAGCCCGATCGCCAGGTTCGCGACCGGGCCGCCGCGCCGGTCCACGCGCTTCGCCCACCACAGCAGCGCGATGGTCGCGAAGAAGTACGGCACCGCGGACAGCCAGCCCGTCTGCATCATCGACATGCCGTGCGCCTTCAGCATCTGCGGCAGCCAGATGCCGATCCCGTAGGACCCCATCGTGAAGCCGAACGAAATCAGCGCGAGCAGGTACACGCGCACGTCGCGCAGCGCGATGCCGAAGCGCTTCTTGCGGCCGGCGGCCGCGCCGTCGCGCTCGAATGCACGCTGCAGCGCTGCCCGTTCATTGTCGGACAGCCACGCGGCATGCGCCGGCGAGTCGGACAGCAGCTTCAGCACGAGAAAACCGAGCGCGCACGCCGGCAGCCCTTCGACGATGAACATCCATTTCCAGCCGGCGAGCCCAAACACGCCGTCGAGTTGCAGCAGCCACGTCGACAACGGACCGCCGATCAGCGACGACAGCGGCGTCGACACGGTGAACCACGCCAGCACGCGTGTGCGGTAGCTCGCCGGAAACCACACGGCAAGGAAGAAGATCACGCCCGGAAAGAATCCGGCTTCGCCGATGCCGAGCAGCAGCCGGATCGCGTAGAAACTCGTCGGCCCGGTCGCGAGCGCGGTCGCGGCCGCCATCAGCCCCCACGTGATCATGATGCGGGCAAGCCAGCGCCGCGCGCCGAAACGGTACAGCGCGAGATTGCTCGGCACCTCGAACAAGCAGTAGCCGGCGAACATGATCCCCGCGCCCCAGCCGAACTGCGTCGCGGTCAGGCCGAGATCGCGGTTCATCGTGAGCGCCGCGAAGCCGACGCTCGTGCGGTCCAGGTAGTTGAAGAAGTACGCGAGCGCGAGCAGCGGAATGAAGCGCCACGCGGCCTTGCGCACGGCCCGTTGCTCGAGCGACGCGTCGGTCTCGCGATCGTCGGCCAGTGCCGGGGAAGCGGATGTCATGGTTGTCTCCGTGGATGGGGCGGCCGCGCCCGTGCGTGGCACGGCCGGGACGCCTTTGTTCGTTCGGTGAATCGCGGCCGCGCTACGCGCTCGCCAGTTCGTTCGGTGACGGCGCGCCGCCCAGCGCCGCATCGTCCGCGCCTGCTCGGGCGACTCGGCTGCGGCATCGAGTGGCGCGACGTTGCCGGGGATGTCGAGGGATTGCGTGTACATGGCGAGGCTCTCGTCCGGGTGAATGTGTGCGAAGTATAAACCAACCGAC